>JANXNT010000775.1 GCA_025353985.1 Limnoglobus sp. | reverse complement strand
GAGCTTTCGCGCGACGTCTTCGGGGTTCGCCTCGTTCAACTTCTCGCAAATTTGCGCGATCTTGGCTTTATCCAGAAGGTCTGCGGGGCTGAAGCCGATGTCGGTGAGGTACTGCCGGGCTAGCGGGTAGCTTTCCGGGTGAATCCACGTCACATCGAGTGGGTCTTCGCCGCCAATCACTTTGAGAAACCCGGCGGCTTGCGTGAACCGGGCTTCGCCGAGTTGTGGCACGCTCTTGAGTTGCTCGCGCGTCTTGAACGGGCCGTTCGCTTTGCGATACTCGACGAGTTCGCGGGCCGCCAACTGGTTCAGCCCCGACACATGTCGCAGTAATGGCACGCTCGCGGTATTGACATCCACGCCCACGTGGTTCACGCACGATTCGACGACACCTTCGAGCGATGCCTTCAGGTGCTTCGGGCGGAGATCGTGTTGGTACAAACCGACGCCGACGTGTTGCGGATCGATTTTAACCAACTCCGCAAGCGGATCTTGCAGGCGACGGCCAATCGACACCGTGCCGCGTGTGGTGGCGTCGAGTGTCGGGAACTCTTCCTTCGAGATCGGGCTAGCAGAATAATCGCTCGCACCGGCCTCGTTGACGATGACGTACGCGAGGTCCGTCGGCGCGTCGGGTAAGCCTTCGAGGCTAATCACGAGCGGTGGTGGCGGTGGCGTTTTCGCAGCGGGTTTGGCGGTGTCCGTGGTCGTGACCGATTCTGCGGTCGGCATTGCATCTGCGGACATCACCGAAGTTTCCCCCGGCATACTCACGATGCTGAGAACCGTCTCGGCCATACCGACGTTCGTGCTCATCTCGACCGATTCCGCCGCCGAGGCGGATACCGTGGCCAACGGGGCCGCAGGCATCGCCGATTCAGGTGGAACGACGGCGGTCGGCTCGACGGTCAGCGGTGCGACGGCCGTCAACTTCGGCTTCGGGTTGATTCGTGCGTCTTCGAGTTCCGCTATCAAATCCGAGATCAGTTGCTCGGTTTCGCGGCACGCGGTGCCGTTGCCGATCGCGATCACGGACGTGCTGTGCTTGCGGATGAGTTGCTCAAGTTTCCGCTTGGCTTCCTCGCTGCGCTTTTGCGGTTGGTGCGGATAAATGACCGCATCTTCGAGGAGGACGCCAGTTTCGTCGAGCACTGCCACTTTGCAGCCCGAACGCATTCCGGGGTCGATCGCCAGTACAC
>JANXNT010000773.1 GCA_025353985.1 Limnoglobus sp. | reverse complement strand
GCCAAATATTTACGAAAAAGCGACCGGTAAACCCGATGCGCAAACGCCGACCGCCAAAGAACCCGAACCGACGCTCGGTCGCAAACTCAAGTGGCTCGCGCTGTCGTTCGTGCCATCGAGCTTGATGCTCGGCGTGACGTTCCACATGACGACGGACATCGCCTCGATCCCGCTATTGTGGGTCGTGCCGCTCGCGCTGTACTTGCTGACGTTCATCATCGCGTTCGCCAAAACGCCGAACTGGTTTCGCACGGTGTTGGCCAACATCAGCCCCGTCATCACGCTGTTACTCGTCTTCGTTCTCGTTTCGCAAACCGCCATCGACAACACGTTCCTCTCGCTCGGTTTGCATCTGACGGCGTACTTCCTGACTGCGTTAATGTGCCATTCCGAACTCGCACGCGATCGCCCCTCGGCGGCATACCTCACGACGTTTTACTTGTGGATTTCCATCGGCGGCATGATCGGCGGAATCTTCAACGCGCTGATCGCACCGATCGCATTTCCGCTCGCATGGGAGTATCCGATCTCGATCGCGATTGGCTGTATGTTGATCCCGAAACTCGTCGACGAGAAATCGAAACTGACCGGCGAAGCGGCGAAGATGTACGAAGGCAAACAACGCCTGCTCGATATTTTCATCCCGGTCGCGATGCTCGCCGGCGTGGCCGCGCTGACCGCATTCTGGGGCTTCGATACGTTCACACATCTGTGTGAATGGATTTCGGTTCAATCGACTTCGCTACTCGCATTTTGCGGCTTGAACATCATGCTGATGCCGCGAAACGTCGCGATTCTGATCGCGTATGCGCTCCCCGCGATGATCTGTTTCCTGTTCATCGACCGCCCCGTTCGCTTCGGGTTGTGCGTGGCCGCGCTGTTATTCGTTGGCTACTTCCGGCAACACGACAAAACCGTCGTTCGCACCGAACGCAGCTTCTTCGGTATCTTGAAAGTCGAAGAAAACAAATACTTCCGCAAACTCGTTCACGGCACAACGCTGCACGGCACGCAAGCGATCGACCCGTGGCCGTATGTCGACGAACTGAAGGAACCACTCTCGGCCGCCATCGGCCCCGCAGGCGTGTTTGGTTACGATCTTCGCCAGAAACCGCTGACGTATTACCACGAAACCGGGCCGGTTGGCCACGTGTTCCGCGTCCTTCGCGAAACCGACCCGACCGCCCACTTCGCGATGGTCGGCCTCGGTACTGGCTCCGTATCGTGCTACGCGCTGCCTGGCCAGAAGCTCACGTACTACGAGATCGACCCGAAGGTGAAG
>JANXNT010000341.1 GCA_025353985.1 Limnoglobus sp. | reverse complement strand
ACCTGACCCCCGATGCGGTCGCCGGTCGCAAGTTCTTCTACGGCGAAGGCTGCGACAAGTGCAACAACCTCGGCTTCAAGGGCCGTACCGGACTTTACGAACTGCTGATTATGGACGACAGCCTGCGCGACATGGTGAGCCGCGGAGCCTCGACCGACCAGATTCGCATTCACACGCGCAAGAACGGCACGATGAGCCTCCGCGACGCCGGTCTGGACGCACTCTACGAAGGGTCCACAACGCTCGACGAAGTCGTGCGTGAGACGATTTCGGATGAAGAAGGCTAAAGCAATCGCTATCAGCGGTCAGCGATCAGCCAGAAAAGACAGCTGTCAGCCAGAAAGTCAGTGACCGTGTTGTTTGCGTCGTAGTCGAAGACCGAAAATTTACACCTGTGCCATTGGCTAAACGCCTCTTGCTGATAGCTGATACCTGACCGCTGAAGGCTGAAGGCTGAAAGCTGAAAGCTGACCGCTGATAGCTGAAAACTAAGAGGAGCGAAGACCATGCCGACGTACAAATTTGAAGCCCTCGATACTTCCGGCCAGGAAGTGAAAGACTCGGTCGAGGCGGGCAACGAAGACGAAGCCTCGCAGAAGATCAAGGCGATGGGCTACTTCGTTACGAAGTTGACCGCTGCCCAGGCTGCGAAGGGCGCGAAAGGCAAAAAGAAAAAGACCGGCAAGAGCCGTAAGACCTTCACTATCGGCGGCGTGAAGCAGAAGCAACTCTGCGTGTTCACGCGGCAGTTCTCGACGCTCCAAGATGCCGGGCTGCCCGTGCTGCGGTCGTTGCGGATTCTCGAAAAACAGATGAAACCGAGCGTGCTGAAAAACTCGCTGATCGACGTCGTCGAAGATGTCGAATCTGGGCAGACGCTCTCGGAAAGCATGTCGAAGCACCCGAAATGCTTCGACCGGCTTTACGTGAACATGGTGAAAGCCGGCGAGGCGGGTGGTGCCCTCGAAGTCATCTTGCAGCGCCTCGCCGAGTTCAAGGAAAAGGCGCAGAGCCTGAAGCGGAAGATCGTCGGGGCGATGATCTACCCGTCGGTCGTCGTCTGCGTGGCCGTCGGCATCTTGACGTTCATCATGGTCGCGATCATCCCGAAGTTCAAAAAGATCTTCGACGAATTCGGCCTGTCGCTCCCGCAGGCGACCAAGACGCTCATCGATATCTCCGACTGGATGGCCAGCTACTGGTACGTCATCCCGCTGTTCCCGCTCGGTGTGTATCTCTTCCTAAAGCTCATTCGACTCACGAAAGCGGGGAACTACGCGCTCGATCGCATGGTCCTCTGGATACCCGTCGTCGGGAGCCTCGTCGAGAAAACCATCGTCGCACGGACGATGCGGACGCTCGGTACG
>JANXNT010000306.1 GCA_025353985.1 Limnoglobus sp. | reverse complement strand
TGAAAATCGGTCCAAAACCGACCTTTTAAGGCAATCTCAGTCAAAAACAGCCTTGGATTTCAAGCGTTTTACCCCGTGAACGGTTACACATTTTGGTTGCCACCGCCAAGATGGGCACGGCTCGCCCGATTGAAGTTTGCGAACATCTCCATCTCGACGTTTCGACGCTCAGCCGCAACGTCGAACGAATGAAGGCGCGTGGCTGGCTGGAAGTGGTGCCCGACGAGGATGGCCGCTCGCAGCCCTTTCGCCTGACACCGCAGGGACGCAAGCTCCTGGAAAAGGCAGTTCCGGCCTGGATTGAGGCGCAACAGCAAGTCAAGAAGGATCTTGGAGATGGGTTCGTGGAGCAGTTGAACCAGACCGTCAAACGTGTCCGCAAAGGGAACGCCGGAAGCTGAATTTTTTTACCGACATAGTTGTATATACAACAATGGGCAGTCATGAAACTCGAAGATCACCCGACAGTGCAGCGGATTCGCCTCAAGACCGTATCTTCCGTTCCGCCCAAGAACGAGTCGCTGGATGCCGGATGGTTGAAGCAATTGGTCCTCAATGCCGGAGCTGACGATGTCGGATTTGTCGAGTTCGGCAGATCCGCTTTGGACGATCAGCGTGAAGACATCCTTAAAGCGTTTCCCCACACCAAAACGCTTATCAGTTTTGTAGTTCGCATGAATCGAGAGGCGATTCGCACACCGGCTCGTTCGGTCTCCAACACCGAATTTCACCACAGCGGGGATGAGGTCGATGATATTGCCCGGAGCGTGGTTCAGATTCTGGAAGACAGGGGAATCCGAGCCATGAATCCAGCGATGGGCTTCCCGATGGAGATGGACCAGTTCCCCGGCAAAGTCTGGGTCGTGTCGCACAAGCCGGTCGCGGTGGCGGCAGGGCTGGGAATGATGGGCATTCACCGCAACGTGATTCATGAGAAGTTCGGCAATTTCATCTTGTTGGGAACCATCTTGTTGGACGCGGAGGTTTCAGAGTCGAGCCAGCCGATTAGCTACAACCCTTGTCTGGAATGCAAACTGTGCGTGGCCGCATGTCCTGTGGGGGCCATCTCGCCGGAAGGAGCGTTTAACTTCTCGGCCTGCTACACGCATAACTACCGTGAGTTCCTGGGCGGCTTCACGGATTGGGTCGAGCAAGTGGCCGATAGCAAGAACGCCGGCGACTATCGCGGTCGAGTCAGCGATGCAGAGTCGGCCTCAATGTGGCAGAGTCTGTCTTACGGGGCGAACTACAAAGCGGCGTACTGTCTGGCGGTCTGCCCGGCCGGTGAAGATGTCATCGGACCGTTCCTCACCGATCGGAAGGCACATCTCAAGGAAATCGTGCGGCCGCTTCAAGAGAAGGAAGAGACGATTTATGTCACCAAAAACTCTGACGCCGAGGATCATGTCGCTAAACGGTTTCCCCACAAAAAGATCAAGCATGTGGGCAACAGCCTGCGGCCGAACACCATCGAGGTCTTCTTGAACGGAATGCCAAATGTCTTCCAGCCAGGCAAGTCAGCAGGATTGAACGCCACGTTCCACTTCACTTTCATCGGCCAGGAGCAGCGACAGGCAACGGTCGTGATTCAAGGACAAACGCTCAGCGTGCAAGAAGGGCATATCGGCCAGCCCGATTTGCACGTAACCGCCGACTCACAAACGTGGATCGGCTTTCTGAGGAAGGAAAAAAACGTAGTGTGGGCACTGCTGCGGCGGAAGATTCGGCTCAATGGCCCACTCAAACTGCTGGTGGCGTTCGGAAAGTGCTTTCCCCAGTAACCTCATTGAATTTGCAATCCGATTCGCTGCCTCAACTCTATTCCGAAGCAACGGATTGCAGCCATGAAAAGTTCAATAGCGGTCCTGTCAGCCCAACTGTTTTCAGCAAGGGAGCGTATTCATGGCTGAAACCATGCGGGTTGCGAATCGAAGTCGAGTGATGAATTAGCCGCGACGCCGCGTGTCTGATCGTCTCGCGTAGGCTTTGCGGAGCGGAGCGTGGACTTCACCCATCTCCAAACACAATCAACGAATCGGCGTGACGCGCACGCGCTCCGCTACGAGGACTCCGCGTCGCGGCTAATTCTACGTCGCGTCTACCCCGATATCGAGGCGCAAATCTTTTCGGTTTCACTCGAATTGGGTTTTGATGCGCACCGCGAACTGCCGTATACTCGGGGATGCGATGTGGCGGAACACTCTCCTTACTTGTGAATCTCCCATGAAATTGCGATGTCTTTCGGTTTTGGTGGCGTTGGCGTTTCTGTGTCAATCGACGTGGGCGGGCGATCCGTGGATCGTGTTGCCGGGCGGCGAGGGGCCGGGCAAGGGCAAGCACATCGTGCTGATTAGCGGCGATGAAGAATATCGCTCCGAAGAGGCACTGCCGCAACTCGCGAAGATCCTGTCCACGCGGCATGGCTTCCGCTGTACCGTGCTGTTCGCGATCGACAAAGATGGCGAGACGATCAACCCGTTGCGCGTCGATAACATCCCTGGCCTGGAAGCGTTGAAGACCGCCGACCTGATGGTGCTGTTCACGCGGTTCCGCAACTTGCCGACCGAGCAACTCGAACATTTTGCGGCATACCTGAAGGCGGGGAAACCGATCATCGGGCTGCGAACCGCCACCCATGCGTTCAACCTGACGAAAGACACGAAGTTCCCCGAATACCACTGGCAGAGCAAAGTGGCAGGCTGGGAAGGTGGCTTCGGGCGCAAGATTCTCGGCGAGACGTGGGTGAACCACCACGGGTCGCACGGCAAGGAAGGCGCACGCGGAATTTTGGCGAAGGACCAAGCGAATCACCCGATCCTGAAGGGCATTGCCGATGGCGATATCTTCGGCACCAGCGACGTTTACACGGTGAAACTGCCATTATCCGGCGACAGTCTGCCGCTCGTGATGGGCGAAGTGACCGAGACGCTGAAGTCCGATTCGCCCGCAGTGAAGGGTAAGAAGAACGACCCGATGATGCCGATCGCCTGGACGAAAACCTACACGATCGACGACGGCAAACCGGCTCGCGTGTTCACGACCACGATGGGCGCATCGCAAGATTTTGCATTCGAAGGCACCCGCAGAATGTTCGTCAACGCCTGCTTTTGGGCAGTCGCCCTCGAAGACAAAATCCCAAGCAAATCGAACGTCGAAATCGTCGGTGAGTACAAGCCGACCCCGTTCAAGTCCGGGGCGCACAAACCGGGCGTCAAACCGGCGGATTTGGTTAGCCCGACGCGCTAGCGAGGGATGTCATCGTTTCTGCGTCGGCATTGATTTTCGCGGGTTCCCCTCGCTAGCGCGTCGGGCTAACATTTACTCTGAGGATTTCCACCGTGCTCCCCCGATACTTGCTCGGTTTCGCGTTCGTTTTCGCTTCGCTCGTGGCGTATGGCCAGACGCCGGTGATTCGCGACCGGATGCAGCGGTTCGTCGACGAAGGCGAAATCTCAGGCGCGGTTACGGTGGTGGGCCATGCGAGTGGCGTTGTCCATCACGAGGCGGTTGGCCTTGCGAAAATCGAAGGCAATGTGCCGATGGTGAAAGACACCATGTTCCGCATCGCGTCGATGACGAAGCCGATCACCGCGATGGGCATTATGTTGCTCGTCGAAGAAGGCAAAATTGCGGTCGATGACCCCGTCGAAAAACACTTGCCCGAGTTCAAGGGGCAGATGTTAGTGTCTGCACGTGACAAGGAAACGATCACGCTGAAGAAGCCATCGCGGCCGATCACGATCAAAGATTTGCTGACGCACACATCGGGGCTGCCGGGTGGTTATCCGAGCGGCATTGCGGATGTTTACACGAAGCGAAATCGCACGCTCAACGACACGACGCTGATGATTTCACAGCAACCGCTGAACTTCGAGCCGGGTACGAAATGGTCGTACTGCAATGCGGGGATCGACACGCTCGGCCGCATTATCGAAGTCGTTTCGGGCGAGCCATACGAGAAGTTTCTGCAAGATCGCGTCTTCGATCCGCTCGCGATGAAAGACACGACGTTCTACCCGAACGCGGAGCAAGTCACGCGCACGGCGACCAACTACGGCAAGAAGGACGGCAAGCTCGTGGCCGCGCCGAATACGTTGCTCGATTATACGAAAGGTGCGAAACACCCCGTGCCCGCTGGCGGGCTGTTCTCGACGGGTGCCGACCTTGCGAAACTTTACGGCACACTGCTGAACAAGGGCAAATCGGGCGCGAAGACGATCGTCACCGAGAAATCGCTCGCGGAGATGACGACGATTCACACCGGCGATTTGAAGGCGGGGTTCGTCGATGGCACGGGGTTCGGTTACGGCTTCGCCATCGTTCGCGAGCCAGTCGGCGTGACCGATATGCTCTCACCCGGCACCTTCGGCCACGGCGGCGCGTT
>JANXNT010000282.1 GCA_025353985.1 Limnoglobus sp. | reverse complement strand
CCACACTGCGATTGTGGATAGCGGCGTGGGCATCGAAAATTGTCCACCGCGAAAGTAGCGTGTTATTTCGCAAGACGGCAGACAGCCCCGCGATCGCCCGACTCGCGTTTCCCATCGCGAAGATTCTCAGCATCGAGAACGCGAGCCGCACGAAGATTTACGAGATTCCGAAAGCCGACGGGATGACGATCGCCATCGCGAAACCGGAACCGGTCGAGCCGATTTTGGAGAAGGATTTTTACCTGCTGAAAGACGCGCCGAACAGCTACCGGCACCGCGCGGGCCACCCGGAGCAGTACATGCTTTATCGCCCCGGTCGCTGGTTCCACGATCACGATGTCGAAGTGACGTACGAGCGCAGCGATGTCGGCACGCCGTTCCCCGAACTCGGCACGTTACCGAAGACGCGCGCACTTCTGAAAGCACACAAGCCGATCGTGCTCGGTATCAGCGGCGACAGTATCTCCACGGGTGCGGATGCTTCCGGGATCGCGAAGATTGCGCCGTTCCAGCCGGGGTATGCGGACCTCGTCGCCGAGCAATTACGGGCGAGTTTCCAAAGCTCGGTGTCGCTCAAAAATCGTTCGGTCGGCGGTTGGAGCGTGGCAAATGGCGTACAGGATTTGGATAAGTTACTCACCGAGAAGCCGAACTTGATCATCGTGGCGTACGGCATGAACGACGTCGGCCGACGCGATCCGAAATGGTACGGCGATCAGACGCGGACGATCATCGAACGCATTCAGAAGGCGAACCCCGAAGCCGAGGTGATACTCGTTTCATCGATGCTCGGAAACAGCGAGTGGGTTCACACGCCAACGGAGATGTTCGCGAAGTATCGCGACGAGTTAAAGGCATTAACGGGCAAGGGCGTCGCGTTAGCCGATGCGACGGCGGTCTGGGAGCGGATGCAGAAGAACAAGCACCATCACGACCTCACAGGAAATGGGTTGAATCACCCAAACGATTTCGGGCACAGGCTTTACGCGGAGGTCGTGCTATCGGTGCTCAAGCCAGATGCGGAATGATCCGTAGAATAAGCGCTGATTATTGCGCGGCAAGAACTCGCGGAATTTTCACGACGCGATTCCGGTTCCCGAACTAAGCTCGACTACGTTCGTGGAACCGTTCGGCAGTATCGTCCGATTGCCGATTGAGTTTTTGCACCGCGACCAGAGGCTTTCCGCGTGACAGGTTCGATTCCGACGCCCGTACTTTCGAGTAATCACACTCCGTTGCCAGATGCGGACACACCGAGGCCCGCGCCAGGTCTGCCAATGCGCTCCGAAGAAGCCGAACC
>JANXNT010000264.1 GCA_025353985.1 Limnoglobus sp. | reverse complement strand
GGAACCGTCAGAAACTCGATGCCGCCACTCGAACGTGGAAAGCGCAAACCTTGCTTGCGCTGCGGGCTGGCACGAAAAGACCGGCCTCATCCGGCGATGTCTCCAACGAGTTTGGCGACGACTTCGTGCGTGAGCGCGAACGGGATTTGTTCGCGTTTCGTGCCGGCGGTGCGGTTGGCTTGGTAGCGGGCGACATTGGCAGTATCGGTGCCGGTCAGCACAACTTCGTAGTAGGCGACGGTGGCGCCGTTCTTCGTGGGGTCGTCGCTACGCAACACCGCTTCGCCGCGCTCGGCATCGACTTCGATCACTTTCAGATCTTCGAGCAAGCCCGAGACGCGATCTGCCACGCCCGTTGCCCACGCTTGCACATTGGCAGGGGCATCGGTGGCGTCGGTGCGGGTCATCGAAATTTCGCGTAGCAAGCAACCGACCACGCCGCTGTGGTCGGCTTCGATGCAGGTCGTCCAGCCGTCGGCGTTGGGTAGATTCAGCACGTGGCGGCCCGCGCCGCTCGGCTTCCAGTCACTTAGTTCGGACAGCAGGGTTTTTGCGAGGGTCATTATCGGCTCCGATGACTTGTTGTGTGCGGTCGGTTCCGTCGAAGCTCAACAGCGTCGGCTTGTCGTCGACGACGGTTTCCAGATGCACGGGGCGGCCCCACAGAAACTGCACGTTCGACAACACATCGTGCGCCTCCGTCATTTTCAACTCTACTCCATTATACTCGTGCCGCAACAGCAACTCGCCGCGGTTCCGGTGATTTCCATTCACGACGTAGATCCACGGCTTGCCGAAGTTCGTCAAGCTGAACAGCAACCGTTGCTTCACCTTCTGGAATTCGCGAGACTCGATCACGTAGTTTTTCGTCTGATTCTGGTAGTTGAACGAGAACAGGTTATTTTCGCGGCAGAACTCCGGCGTCAAGAACGTGTCGATCAGAGTGATGTCGTTGTGGATTTTGCGCACCTCGAAGATTTTGGCGCGACCGAGGCCGAGTTGCTTGTCCCAGTTCATCTTCGTTTCGTGATCGTCGCAGTTTTCCCACTCGGGGCCGAACTGCCCCATATTCCAGCGTCGTTCGATGTCGCGCAGCAACTCGATGCCGAGCTTGTACGGGTTCAATCGCTGCGAACTCGTCGCCATCGTCCCCGAGTGATGGTCGGCATAGTCGATGAGTTCCGCAGGTTCGAGCACCTTCTGCGTCATCATCGTGCTGTGCCAAAAACTGGCCCAGCCTTCGTTCGCGATCTTCGTTTGCGCTTGTGGATAAAAATAATACGCTTCGTCGCGGACGATCGAGAGCACGTCGCGCTGCCAGCTTTTCAGTGGGGCGTGTTCGATCAGGAACAGCAGCACGTCCTTTTCCGGGCGCTCGGGGAAGTGCGGCACGTTCTGGGTCGTCTTCGCGCGGCGTTTTTCTTCCTCGGCCAGGCGCAGTTGTTCGGGCGGATTTACGAAGTCGGCGAGGTAGTCTTTCGACTTGAACCGCACGGGCTTGTCGTCGGTTTCTTCGTCGTCGTCCCCGGTCTGCGAGGGCGGGTGTTTCGTCGGGTCGTCGCGTCGCCGGATCGCCACCGAGTGGATGTCGATGAGGTCGTCGACCGACATGCACCGATCGAGGAACTTCTCGACTTCCTCGTTGCCGAAGCGCTCGGCATAGCGACGGATGCGGTTGCCGTGGTTGGCAATCTCGTCCATCATCTTGCGAGTGGTGTGGCCGAAATAGGCGTTGTTTTTGAAGAAATCGCAGTGGCCGTAGACGTGCGCCATCACCAACTTCTGGTCGACGGTGTGGTTGCAGCGCATGAGGTATGCGTAGCACGGGTCGTTGTTGATGACCATCTCGTAGATCTTCGACAACCCGTAGCTGTAGCTCTTGCTAAGCTCTTCGTATTGCATCCCGAACGACCAGTGCGGGAACCGCGTCGGGAAGCCGCCGTACGCCGCAATCTCGTTGAGATCGTCGGCATCGACGACTTCGAAGATCGTTTCGTAGAAGTCGAGGCCGTAGCCACGGGCATAGCCTTCGATTTCCTCTTTCAGGTGGCGAAGGTGCGGCGGCAGGTTCGTGTTGTAAAAGCCGAGCTGGGTCATGGAATTCATTTCCGTTTCGGGTGGCTCGCGGACTTCGTACCGATAGCCAATTGTAGCCGACGACGGCGTGAAAGGGTGTCGACTTTATCTGCGAGCCGCGATACTTTGCACGCACGAACTGAAAGATTACACGACGGCCACGCTGCCGGTGCCGCCGTCGACGCGCAGTTTGGTGCCGGTGGTGAGTTGCCGCGTGATGCCGGGCAACCCGGCGACGGCGGGCAGACCGAACTCGCGGGCCACGATCGCGCCGTGCGACAACACGCCGCCCGTTTCCATCACCAAGCCCCGCGCTCGTGCGAACAACGGCACCCACATCGGGTCGGTCGAAGGGCAGACGAGGATGAAGCCATCGGGCACATCGAGCGAGGCGTGCGGTTCGCTTAGCACCAGTGCCGGACCTTCGGCGACACCCGCGGATAATGCCACGCCTTGGAAGATCGTCGCTCCTTCGGGCGGTGGCAACGGGCGGCCAATCGCGGCCAGATCGTCGCTGAACAACACGGGTGGTAACTCAAGCGCGAGTTCCGTCTGCCGGCGCTTTCTGCGTTGCGCGATCCGTGCGGAAAGATCCTTTCCCTGAAGCAATTCGGGCAAATCTTCGGGCGTCAGGAAGAAGAGGCCGCCGCGCAACTGGAACCGCGAATCGAGTTCGACTAGCGCGCGACGAATGACCGCGTACCCGCGCAGCATCTGGTGTTTTGCCGTTTCGCGCAAGCCGAGGTACGTGCGGAGGTGTGCCACTTGTTGCGTGAATTTATCGCGGAAAGGCCCCGCGATTTTCGCTTCGTCGAGGATTCGCGACACCGCGTTGTCAGTATGCGAAGTGGCCAGCATCGGTTGCGTGGCTTTTAGCCGCGCGATTGCGGCGGGGTCTTCGGACCAGCGCGGTTGTGCGAGTTCCATCTCGTTCGCGCAACGATGGCCGAAGTCGCTCAGGAACGCATCGTGTGTCAGGTGCCCCGCTGCGAATCGGCGGATGCCGTCGGCGTAATCGGTGCCGTCATCGGGCTTCGCACCGAGTGCGAGTTCGCCGATGGCGGCCTTGGCGCGGTCCTCCCCGAGCTTCGGCACAAGCATTTCCAGCGTGCCGTTCCACATCATGTCCGCAAATACCGTCGGCTTCAGGCTGTCGCGCGCGAACTCGACGAGCGTTTTGTTCACCCAAATATTGAGGAGCGCAACGAGTGCCGGCAGGTCGAGCGTCGCCCAGTTTTGCGCGAGTGCCGCCTGCGCTTCGGCGACGAACGGCGGCGCAATTGTCGTGCGAAATTCCGTCGCGAATGTTTCCGCACGGCGTCGCGTGATCGACGACATTCGCGATAATCGCATGATGATCCCCGGCAGACGGAACCACGCTTTCCAGCCGTCGCGCAGCGGGTTCAGCGTCGGCTTCGGGTCGAGCGAGAGCTTCGGATTTGCGCGAAATGCGGCGAGCGGATATTCGAATGGCGGCCGGGCAAATTGCAGTCGTGGCATCCGCGACAGGTTCGCCATCGGGCGGCCCGCGACGAGATCGAACGCGCCTTCGGAGCCGAGCAATACATCCGGTTGCGCGCCGAGGTCGCGGTTCATCGCGCCGAATCCGCCATCGGCGGCGAGCAATAGCCGCACGATCCCCCACGTCATCGGCGTCGGTTCGGGTAACACTTCGCTGAGGTTGTAACGCACCCACACGGTGCCACGCGATTCGGCCTTCGATTGCAATTCCGCCACGATTTCCAGGCGGATCGCCTCACGCTCGCTACCCGCAGTGATCGGGCGCGCTTGCAAAAGCGAGAACGTACCCGCGACGTACGCCCATTCGATGTCGCGTGCATTCCCGTAAAATTGTTCCACTTTTTTGCCGAGCGCGACGAGTTGCGACAGTGCGGTGTCACTCAGGCAGAACTGCTGCTGACGCTCCCGTGTCACTGGCACTTCGCGTCGATTGCAGATTTCCACTTCCTTCGTGCCGAGGTGTTTCTCGATAACGGTGCAATCGGTTCGCGATAACGTGAAGCGGTCGGGTGTGACGCGACCGGAGACGACGACTTCGCCTAGCCCCCACGATGCCTCCGCGATCATCCGTTCGGCGGTGGCGTCCGATGGATCGCGCGTGAACAACACGCCCGCCACCTCAGCAGGAATTAGTTTTTGCACGACGACGGCCATCGCCAAACCGTCATCGTTCACCCCCTGTTTTTGGCGGTACGCCACGGCCCGTTCGGTATGCAACGACTTCCAACATTTATCGATCGCATCGAGTACGGACTCTGCGCCGGACACGTCGAGAATTGTTTCTTGCTGCCCCGCGAAACTCGTTTCCTCGCCGTCCTCGGCCGTCGCCGATGAGCGTACTGCCATTGCACTGTCACCGAGCGTGCGATACGCTTCCCGCACCGCATTCGCCAAGTTCGCATCGCTACGAATTCCACTGGGATGTGAGCGAATATACGCGCCGGTGCCAACGACGAACCCCGGCGGCACGGGTAGCCCCGCCTGCGACATCCGCGCCAGGCTCTCGCCTTTTCCGCCGACTTGGGTTGCATCGGCGACAGTGATCGCATCGAAAAACAGAACGTCGGACATCGCATCGGCTCCAATCGAATGGCAAACATTCGGCGAACAGGTAAGATACTCGCGAACATGCGACTTCACTCTCCCCCCGGCGTAAACTGCCGAAAGTCCCACAAAAACCAGCGAATTCTTTCTGTTTGTGCAACGAAAAGTGGAGGGTGGCCCGTGCGTACAGTCGTGTTCATTCAGGGTGGCGGTATCGGTCTCGATCAGGAAATGTCGGTGCGTCGGATCCTCGAAGCGGCGCGCGTGCCGGTTGCGTTTCGCGTGTTCGCCGCCGGGCGGGCCGCACTCGAGCAGGGCCTCGTTGCGATCCCCGACGAGGCACTGAATGCGATTCGCGAAAGTGGAATCGCCCTCAAAACCAAGCTGCTTCAGCCGAAGGGCGCGGGTACTCCGACGGCGCACGGCCCGGATGTTCCCACGAATTACAACGTTGAGTTTCGCAAGAAACTCGGGCTGTTCGCGTCGGTGCGACCGATCCTCAACCTCGCCGGTTTGCCGAGCCGTTTTAGCGGTGTGAACTTCCTGCTCGTTCGCGAAATTACCGAAGACCTGTACACCGCGAGCGAACACGAAGTCGTGCCCGGCGTCGTGCAAAGTTTCAAGATCGTTACGGAAGTCGCCTGCCTGCGGTTTTTTCGGTATGCCTTCGAATTGGCTCGAAAACAAGAGCGAAAGTCGATCCACTGCATTCACAAAGCGAACATTCTGAAGATGGCCGACGGGCTATATCTCGACTGCTTCCGCCGCGTGGCCAACGGCTACCCGGAGATTGCACCGAAGGAAATGATCGTCGATAACACGTGTATGCAGCTTGTGACGCGGCCGCAACAATTCGAAGTCATGGCGGCGGGTAACCTGTACGGCGACTTGCTTTCGGACCTCGGCGCGGGCCTCATCGGAGGTATCAGCGCGACGGCGGCGATGAACGTCGGCGTCGGCGTGAAGGTCTTCGAAGCCGTCTACGGCGCGACCCACGAAGCAGTGCCGCCAGATCGTGCCAACCCGCTGCCGTTGATTCTGCCTACCATTGAGATGCTGAAAGAAATCGACGAAGGCAAAGCCGCAAGCCGAATCTTTCACGCGGTCGAAACGGTGCTGAAAGCCGGCCACGTTCGCCCCAGCGATCTCGGCGGCACTGCCAGCACGACCGAGTTCACCGAAGCGATCGTGAAGGCACTGGTGTAAAATTGCGGTGGAGGTTTGGCTATGGCCGTGGAACTCGTCGCGGTGTTGTTGTTCTTCGCGAGTCTAATCATCGTGCCAACGTTGTTAGCATTCGCGATATTTTCGCTGAAGCGCTCCGACGGCAACGCAGCATCACCGGAACGCACCTCGCGCAGTCGAAGGCAACCCCGCGAACGCAGTTCGCGTTCGTATTCGCAACCCCACCGCCGCTTCTGAAATTTCGTACAACTCTCTGCACCATGCCAAGTGCGACTGTGCCGGATTTTGTTCCGTCCCGAAATGGGTTTGCGTTCCCGAATTGGTTCCCGCCGGGGACGCCCGTTCTGGAAGTTCCGACGCCGCTTGGCCGCATCCCCATCGGCGATGCGAATGGCGGCGTTTGTGGTGGCATGGTCTTCGCCGCGATGGACCTTCACCGCTTCGACATCGTGCCACCACCCGAAGCGACACCGCCGGTTTTTCGCTATTTGTGTCATCGCCTCATCGATAGTTTTAACCTGCCGTTCGGCGTGCTGAAATACTACGACTGGATGCGTCGCCCCGGAAGCAGTCGCAGTTTCGGCGGCGTGAAAGTGCAAGAAGGCCTGTCGTATTTGACGATTGAAAATGAGTGGCCGCGGATTCGTGCGTCGCTCGATGCGGGCCAGACTGTGGCACTCGGGTTGGTGAAAGCGCACTCGTTTAACCCCAAGGAAATGGGCAAGAATCACCAAGTGCTCGCGTATGCCTACGAGACGTTCGAAGCGAGCGGCGACATTACGATTCACATCTACGACCCGAATTATCCGCTCGAAGACACCGCCACGCTCATTGTGAATATCCAGAACCCCGACGCGGAACGTCCGGTGATCCACAGCCGCGAAGGCCCGAGTGTCCGCGGCTTTTTCTACACCGAATATCGCTCACCCGCAGACGCACCAACCTTCGCGTGACGATTCGCACGGATCGGCGTCGATTTTCGGCGGATCGCTTGCTATGATGTGCCGACTGACGTCTTCCCTTGGACCGCGATTCGAGTACCGGTATGTCCACGACTTACACTGTCACTGCGAACGTGAAGTGCTGGAAAAAGCACGAATGCGTCGATTGTGGCTGCGAATTTCGCTACAAATTCAAGCGAACGATCCAGGGTACGGGCAACTCCGAGAAAGCCGCGCACGCCTCGGCGAATAAGAACGTCGAAGCGACGCTGCGGCAACAAGTTGACATTCGCCCGTGCCCGAGTTGCGGGCGAGTTCAGCCCGATATGATCGGCCAAGTTCGTGCGGCCAACCATTCCATCGTCGGTTGGGTGACGATGTCGATCGTGTCGATGTTCGTGATCCTCGGTGCCACGTACGTTTTGGGTGCATCGGTCGCGCCGTTCATCGTGGCGATACTCCTGTTAGCAGCCGCTGTCGTCAATCTCCTCATCGCGATGCGCAACC
>JANXNT010000229.1 GCA_025353985.1 Limnoglobus sp. | reverse complement strand
CGATTTTCTCGAACTCGCAAATGAAATCGACAACTTGCGGCAGTTGAGAAACTGCAGTCGGTGTATCCGCAGCAATATTGTGTTTGATGCCATCTCCGACATGGCTGATCGCGTCGGGTGTCGTTTCAACAATTTGTCCGCCATTGGCATTGGGCAACGCCAAAAATTGTTCTTCCACATCGCGTTCGCTTAACTCGCAGTGATGGATGACGATCGGCCCCATCGATCCTGAAAAATATTCGCCATCGAGCGCCCCTTGCCGCCCGACAACCAACGGCCCCGTTGTATCGAACTGAAAATTGGTATTTTCCACAATCAATATGCCATTCAAATACAGCCGCGTTCGCAGCGGCGTATGCGTGACGGCAACGTGATACCAATGGTTTGGCTCAATCGTGCCGACTTGAATTTTGTTTAACTGTGGCGAAATCCGCCAATTTCCATCGGGAGTCCAGCCGAGAAAGAATGCACTCCCCTGATTTCCCGTCGTCCAATTACTCAGCAATTCTTGCATGCCACATTGTTGCGAACTTCGACGAAACCACAAAGAAACGGAAAACGGCTGCGAGGGATCTGTACGTAATTGTTCCGTGTGCTGAATATAACTATTTGTCCCGTTGAAAGTTGCCGAGTGTAATGGACGAAGTTCCTTGTGAATGCCGAGTGGAATCATCGAGAACGCATGACTCTTTTCATCTCCTGTGCGGCTGGTTGTCAGCGTTTCCGGAATAGGAATTTTTGCGTCAACGAATGACGTTCTTAGCCGAAGTTGGCGAACCGTTTGACCGGGTAATTTCACTGCGAGCTTCTGCCCCGAACCATCCGGTAACAGCGGATCGTGTCGCCATTCTCGTGAATTGAAACCATGCCCTGTATCCCAATGACATACGACATTGCCATTCGCAATCGCTGTCGGCCATTTGACTAACACGTTCAGTTCATTCGAGTGAGGCCGATAGGCGCACAGAAACACAAAACTTACGAGCGTCGCAGATATCGCCATGAAAATTGCCGCGCGATTCTTATCGAAAAGACTGTCACTCGCAACGATTTCTAACTTAGAATCTAATCTCGGAGCAGTCATAGAATTCTCAGGTGCTGTTCTCGGTCGAAATATCGAGTTAATTCTGTTTTCGGTATTTTCATATGTGTTGGCTCAGCCAAACTCTCGATTCTCACTCTGTGTGGCGGACGTTGTAAAGCTTACAAAATGCTCAGTTTATCCGAATGAAGTGCCGATAACTAATGTAATGGTTACTCGTTTTTGCTTCCGCGTGATACAGGGGTGCTGCCTATGTTATTCCTGACTCAACGCAAACAACGGCATTGGAAGCGGTTGCTGACGCATACGCGGCTTTCGTACTTGGTGTACCGCTACCGCTATCTGCTCACATTTGTGGTCGTCGGCTTTTTCTCGATCCTACTTGAAGTGCTTTTGATTCAATTCATACCGGCTGATTGGCCGATACTAGTTCGCTCGGGATTGGCATTCGGAGCGGGGCTGATCTTCAGCTTCGAATGTAATGCGCGGTTTAACTTTCGTGTGCCTAAACCGCTGATCTGGAAGGCGTTCGGCCAGTTCGCGCTGATCTCGGGGCTTTCGTTTACCTTGAACATGCTATCGGTTATGCGACTGCAATCACTGCTCGATGTTGGCTACCCGATCGTGCGTTTCGGCTCGGCGGGGTTGTTGTTTGTCATCGCGTATTCATTGCACAGGCGGTATACATTTAAGGAAGCCCGCAACTTTGGCATTGCCGTTTATGCTTCTTCAACTGAGCGTGTATACCGGATCTGGTTGAAGATCGGGCGAAATTGCGATCACATCCACGTCGATCTCGTCGATGAGACAATGAAGCCCGATGCGGCGACTGTGGATTTTGACAAGATTCGCACCGCACGCCGCCTGTGGCCCGGCATCCCGGTGTGTCTACACATCATGTCGTTTGAGCCGAGCAAATGGTTGCCAGAATCGTGGGATCTTGCCGACTGGATTTTGTTCCACGCCAATGTCGAAGAGAATTTATTTCCGCTCATCGTGGAGTGTCGGCAACGTGGCAAGAAGGTTGGCATCGTTTGGAGTGTCGGCGTGATACCTGGCGACTTACTCCCGTTCTTACCGCACGTCGATTTCGTGATGGTGCTCGGTATTCAACACCCGGGGCAATCGGGGCAGAAACTCTTGCCGCAAGCGGTCGAAGTCGCGGCCACCTTCGATGCGATGCGCACACGCTATGACTACGAAATGATGTTCGATGGCGGCGTCAGTGCGGAAACGATCACGCAGATTCGGGCGAAATATATCGTCGCGGCGAGTGCGGTCTTGAAGGCGGAAGATCCCGTGTGGATTTCCAACACCCTGCGGACGGGAGCGCAATATGAGCGACGCGCAGCTTAAAGCCGAGATTATCGAGCGATTGTTGTCCGTCGCGGACCGCACACATTTCGTGCAGTCGGTAACCGTCACGGGCAGCTTCGTCGATTCTCCCACGCTCGACGGCATCAGCGACATCGACTGCGTCGTCGTTGTCAATTTCCTGAATGCGGAGCGTTACGAATTTCTACTAGACGTTTTCGACGATGCAGTGCGTGGGGTTCTCACGGAGCGCGGATACAAATTTTACATCAACCCGACGCTCGGGCCGTTGAAGTTCAACGAGCCGCGTTTGGCGGTGTTGCACCTGATGCTTTACTCGTACGAATCTCGCGTTCGCCATGCCCAGCAAAGCCCGTTCACGTGCCTGGATTGGCAGCGATCCACCGTGTGGCGCAAGAACTCGCTAGCCAAAGTCTACCCCGTGTTCGGCCTGCAACCCCGGCACTTTCTCGGCGCGCGGCGTGGCCTGCGCGATTACCTCGACGACCTCCGAAATGGCGTCGTTTCGTATCGCAAACTCGTCTGCACGGACGACGGATTTTCCGAATGCAAACTCAGCAAACCGATGACCGTCCGCGATCGGCACGAGTTCGCCTATCACGTCATGCGGTTCTTGATGAGCAACTTCCTCAAGCTCATCACGCGCACGAACGGCACGCAAGACAACGAGACGTTACTCACCCGCTACTTCGATCGTTTCCCCGACGGGGCCGCGACATTCGTGCCGTTCTTTCGCACACTGGCAGCCAGGAAGAAACAATCCGACTTTAGCGAGCCCGTGCAGGATTTAGAATCGACGCTCGAACGTTTTGTGGCGGCGATGGAGACGCAGTTTCGCCGGACGTTTTTTACGAACGCGACGCGCCACACGGTGTTCCGCCACGCGGCGACGTTACTCAACGGTGGAATAGGCCAGACGGTCCGCTTCCAAGGCCGATTGAACGAATCGATACTCCCGGTGCCTGCGGGCGAACTCGCGGAAATCGTGGAGGCGGTGGCCGCGCAAAAGCCGTCGTACGTGTTCAGCTCGCCCGCACTGCGTGCCACGCAATCGCTCGCGTTGGTTGCCCAGGAATGTGCGATTCCGAAGCCGATTTTGGATGATCGCCTTCTGGAAATGAACTACGGGCGACTCGAAGGATTGTCCGTTGGCGAAGCCCGCGTGCGGTTTCCGGAGGTCTTCCAAGGCTGGCAGGAAGAACGCGATCCGCGGTTGCCTGGTGGCGAATCGGTCGCAGATGTGGCGGCCCGGGGTGCGTCGTTCGTGCGCGACGTTTGGGCCAAAGCCGATGGCCCGTCGCTGACATGTACGCATAATGTCGTGCTGCGCTGCCTGATCGGCACGACGCTCGGCGTGCCGCCTTTGGAGTGGATCCAACTACAAATTCCGCATTTGGCCCCGGTCACGTTCGTGCAAACCGCGAACGATGGCTTGTTCTTGGACATCCCCGAAACCGTACAGCCGCTCATGTTCGCGCTATGGGAGCCTGCGACTCTCCGGAAGGGGGCGTGATGCAAATTGTCGTGCCGATGGCAGGGTTGGGGCAGCGTTTCGCCGATGCCGGTTACCGCCTACCGAAGCCGCTGATTCCCGTCGGCGGACTGCCGATGGTCGTACGCGTGGTGAAGAACTTACCGCCAGCCAAACGCACCGTGTTCATCTGCCACCCCGACCACCTCCGCGATTTTCCGCTGCGCCAGCAGTTGGAAACGCACATCCCCGGCGCGGTGCTCGTCGTCGTTCCGGGCCTTACCGCAGGGCAGGCGTGCAGTACGCGGCTCGCGGTCGATTCGCTCGATCTCGATCAGCCGGTTCTGGTGGCGGCGTGCGATAGTACGCAAATTTATGACACAAATCGTTGGCACGAACTCACCGCCGACGCGACTAACGACGCGATGGTCTGGACGTTCCGAAACGATCCGCGCGTGCTGATTCGCCCCGAAGCGTGGGGGTGGATCCGAAGCGATGGCAATGTCGTCCGCGAAGTGTCCGTGAAGCAGACGATCTCGTTGGCACCGCTGCACGATCGCGCCGTAACGGGCACGTTCTGGTTCCGGTCGGCTCGGCTCATGGCCGAGGGAATCGATGCGCTCGTGGCGAGCAATCGGCGAGTGAACAACGAATTTTACATGGACAGCGTGCCGAACGTTTTGCTCCCGATGGGGCGAACCGTGCGGGCATTCGACGTTGAAAAATACATCGGCTGGGGAACACCGGATGACTACGAAGATTACCTTCGCTGGGAACGCCACTTTGCCCAGCGCGGCGACGCGGCCGGATCGGCGTGAAGCCCGACAAGTGCTACGGTTCGCGGTCACGGGCTGCGCCTGCGTGGCCGTCGATTTCGCGGTGTATCAGTGGCTCAGCGGGTTACTCTCACCGCACGTAGCGAAGGGAATTTCGTACCTCGCGGGTGTCGGGGTCGGGTTCGTTGGCAATAAGGTTTGGACGTTCGAATCGCGTCAGAAATCGTGGGCCGAACCGGCGCTGTACCTACTGGTGTATGCCATCACGCTTGCGATTAACGTCGCGGTGAATGCTTTTGTTCGGGCCGAAACGGGTTCCGAAACGTTCGCGTTTTTAACCGCCACCGGCATCACGACGGTACTGAATTATCTCGGTCTGCGCTTCCTCGCATTCCGCGCCGCCGCACGGAGGATCGCGTGAAATATATCTCGCATCGGGTGAACACGGCGGCGCAACTCCGGCTGATGCCCGCTGAATTTGGCGTTGAAATCGACCTGCGCGATCGCGGCGAACGGCTGATCCTTCAGCACGACCCGTTTTCCGATGGCGAAGATTTCGAAACGTGGCTGACGGAATTCCACCACGGTACGCTAATTTTGAACGTGAAAAGCGAGCGCATCGAACACCGCATTCTTGCACTGCTGAAACAGCATTGTGTGACCGATTACTTCTTTCTGGACTGTTCGTTCCCGATGATTCGCTTGCTGAATCGTGCGGGGGAATCGAAGATTGCGGTGCGGTTCTCCGAGTTTGAGCCGATCGAATCGGCCATGGCGCTCGCGGGGCAAGTCGACTGGGTGTGGGTCGATTGTTTCACGCAGATGCCCCTGAATGCGGCCACATACGCGCAACTGAAATCGTCGTTCAAACTGTGCGCCGTGTCGCCGGAGTTGCAGGGGCGGCCCGTGGAATCGATCGCGGATTACGCACGGGAGTTGGCCCCATACCCGATGGACGCGATCTGCACGAAGCGGCCGGACTTATGGATTCAATGTGCGGGGAATTCGTAACGGCCGCGCGACGTCGGTTCGTCGCCGTGAAGTTTGAAAACTTCGAGGTGCGTATACGAAAACGGGCCGAACGGCGGGCACGATTGCAGCTCGCCGAGGACGATGTCCCAATGCTCGGGCGCGATCGATGCCACGGTGATGTGCGGTTCCCAACCGTCGCCGAGGAACGGGAAACCGACGGTGCGGATGTTGTGCGTTTGCTCTGCGCTAAGGCTATCAGCGCGACCGGCGAACCGCGCTTCGGTCATCGCCAGATCGCGATGCGGCGCGAGCGTAGCGACGACGTGTTGTTGGCAAAGCCGCAGCATTTGCTTGTCGTCCGGATGCAGCGAACAGACGAGCGTGTTCCGCCCAGTCAGCGGGTCGCCGACCCAACTGTGCCAGCCATGCAACCGTACCGGCGACGGAGCCGGAATGACCGCAGCGCGAAGGTGTGCGATGGCATCGAAGCCGATGGGAAACGACGCGAGATAGACCGTCGTGTGCGGCGGATCGTCGAGGTACAGTTGCGGCCCGACGAGTTCGCGGGTGCAGTCCTTGAATCGCTGGATCCTCGCCGACGTTCGTTCGTCGGGCATGAGTGCGGCGAAGAATGCGGCGTGCATCGGTATCTCTTATGTTTAGCCGCGACGCGAAGGCTTTGCGAAGCGGAGCGCGTGGGCATCATTGTACGAAGGCGAGAAACGCCGGTTCTGGGTGCATTCGGGAGATGCGATTCGTGAAACTGTCGTTGATCGTACCGTGTTACAACGAGAAGCCGAACTTGCGGCTGCTCATCGAGCATTTTCGCAAGGCGATCGGGGCGCAAGCCGACGTGGAATTGATCCTCGTCGATAACGGCTCCACCGATGGCTCGGCGGAGGTTTTCCGCGAAGAACTCAGCCGTCCGGAAAATCAGTTCGCGCGGGTGGTGACCGTCCCCGTGAACCGCGGGTACGGCTTCGGCATTATTTCGGGTTTGCGTGCGGCCCGTGGCGAGTTTCTCGGTTGGACTCACGCCGACCTGCAAACCGATCCGAAAGATCTGATTATCGGCTTCGACAAACTGTTCGCCGAAGCGGAACCGGCACGCTGTTTCCTACGCGGGCGGCGTATCCATCGTGGGTTGTTCGACTCGGCATTTACGGCGGGGATGTCCGTCGTTGCGTCGGCGGCCCTCGGCACGTGGTTGCACGATATCAACGCGCAACCGAAGCTGATGCACCGGACGTTTTTCGAAAGTCTGACCGCCGCACCGGATGATTTTTCGCTCGATTTGTACGTGTTGTACGCAGCGAAGAAAGCGGGTTTGAAGGTGCTCGAACTGCCCGTGACTTTCGCGAAACGCAACGCCGGCGATGCCAAGGGTGGCGGGTCGCTGCGGGGCAAGTTCAAGCTGATACGGCGGACGTTCCGGTATATTTTCTCGCTGCGGCGTGGCTTGTCAAAGGGGTAAAGTATGGCACTCGAAAACGATCTGCGGGAACAAGCCTGCTTCTTGAATCGCGCGCTGCCGTTGGCGGGATTGGTAACGATGCATTCCGGGAATGCGTCGGTCTACGATCCCGATACGGGGTGCGTGTACATCAAGCCGTCCGGCATGGATTACGAACGAATCACGCCATCGGAGATCGTCAAAGTCGACCTCCACACGGGCAAAATCTTCGGCTCGAACATGCCGAGCGTCGACTTATCGCACCACCTATACTTGTACAAACACATACCCGAAACGCGCAGCATCATCCATACGCACAGCAACTACGCCACCGCGTTTGCTGCGTGCCTCCGGCCGATTCCACTCTGCCTCACGGCGATCGCGGACGAGTTCGGCGGCGAGGTTCCGTGTGCGCCGTACGTGGGAAACGAAGACGATGAGATTGGCCGCACGATCTTGCGTTACCGAACGAACGCACCCGCAATCCTCCTGGGAAATCATGGCGTGTTCGCGTGGGGCACTTCCGGGAAAGCCGCACTGAAAGCCGCCGTGATGGTCGAAGATGTCGCGAAGACCGTCTTCCTGGCGAATCAACTCGGGCAACCGCAAGCGATCCCCGAAGCCGAAGCCCGCAAGTGGTACGACCGCTACCAAAACCGCTACGGCCAACTGCCCGCCGCACTCCCGATGAAGAAGGCGGGATAATTTCGAGTGGGCAGAATCGGTGCGAGTCGTAGCATCAATGCTGAATTCACTGCGGTTAAAATTCGGTTGCACGACCCATGATGTATCGCCTCGCCCGGCCGTTGTTGTTTCAACTCGATGCCGAAGATGCGCACAATCTCGCGCTGCGTGCCGCCACCCAACTCGCGTCTTGGCCGACACTCGCGCGATGGTTGCACCGCTTCGTTTCGCCGACTGTCAGCCCGGTGACAGTCGCCGGGCTTGCGTTCCCGAACCGCGTCGGCTTGGCGGCGGGGATGGACAAAAATGCGGTCGCCCCGCTCGCCTGGTGGGCGTTCGGTTTCGGCTTCGTCGAACTCGGCACCGTCACGCCACTTCCCCAAGATGGCAACGCCCCGCCCCGCATGTTCCGCCGTCCCGCAGATCGCGCGATCCTCAACCGCATGGGGTTCAACAACCACGGGGCCGACGCGGTGGCCTTGCGGCTCAGCCAATTTACGCGCCCGCCTTTCCCCATCGGCATCAGCGTCGGCAAAAACAAGGACACGCCGAACGACCGCGCCGAGACCGATTACGCGATCGCCGCCGCGAAGCTGGCACCGTACGCGGACTTCATCAGCATCAATGTGAGTTCGCCGAATACGGTGGGTTTGCGCGAACTGCAAACGCAAGAAGCGATGGCGCGATTGGTACTTGCAGTGCGTGCGGTGATCGGTGCGAAACCGCTGTTCGTGAAGGTCGCTCCGGAGTTGACGGGGCACGATTTGCACGCGGTGCTCGATGCCTGTTTGGCGAACGGCGCGGCCGGCATCATCGCCACGAACACGCGCGCCATCACCGACCCCAACGGCAAACCGTGCGGCGAAAGTGGCCATCCACTCCGCGAACTTGCACTCGAGCGAGTGGCCGAAATTCGCGAACGCATCGGCACGAACGCCGCACTCATCGGCTGCGGCGGCATCGACGACATCGCCTCCGCACGCAACATGATCGCCGCCGGTGCGGACCTCATCCAGATCTACACCGGCCTCGTTTACGAAGGTCCATTCCTCGCCGCAAAGCTGGCGCGCGCGGTCGGCGCAACGCCTAAGTTTTGAAGCCGCGAAATTTACTCCACCGGCTTCAGCCCGGTGACGGCGAGTGCGAACGATTGCTTCGCGCCGACCTTCAGCTTGAACGCTTTCACTTCGATTTTCCACTCGCCGGCGGCGCTCGATGCGTCCACGACTTCGACGTTATCGACGCGATTCTCGCGATCCTTTCGTGCCGGGTTGGGCAGACCCGTTGTGGTGTTCCAGAGATTTGCGAGGTCCAAACTGTATGGCTGGAAGACCGTTCCCGTTGGCGAAATGAGGCGGACATCGAGGTCGTTCTGAAGCACCGGCGTCGCATCGTCGACGCCACCAGGGTTCGGTGCCGCCGCGGGGTCGGTCCAGACGACCGTGACGCGAATCGGTTCGCCGTTGGCGGCCATCTTGTACGTTTTGGTCTCGTTGACGCCGACGCTGTTCTTGCTCGGATCGTCGATGAGTTTGCCCTGCGTGCCTTGAATCAGTTTGCCCGCCGCAAGGGCATCGATCGACCCCCAACCGTACTGCGGGTCGGGGCCAGCGATTCCACCATCGCGCGCTGTGTGAATGAGTGTCGCCTTGATTTCTGCCGATGTCGCAGCACGGGAGTTCGTGTCTTTGTAAAGCTCGCACAACAGCGCCCCGATGCCCGCCGCCGTCGGTGTGGCCATTGATGTCCCGCTCATCTCGACGTAGGCGGTGTTCGATGCGTTTGATGTGGAAACGAGTTGAAAACCATTCGCGACGAGGTCGGGTTTGATACGGCCATCGTCGGCAGGTCCGACACCGGAGAACGAGGTAATCTGGATCGCGTTCGTGCCCGCCCCTTGCGGAATGTCGTTGACGGCACCGATGCAGATCACGTTCTTTGCTAATCCCGTACCGGAGATGCTATCGAGGCCGGTCGCGCCACCGATTCGTGGGCGAACTTTCGACGAAAACGAGTTCGTTTCGACGACGAAATGCGTCGTTGGTTGACTGAGCGGGGCGTTGCCACGATCGTTCCCCGCAGCGAAGAACGTGGTCACATTCGGTTTCTGGAATAGCACTTCGTCGAACTGACTGCAATCGTCGGTGTACTTACCGTAGCGCGAATCCTCGTTGGCGTTGAGGCCGCCCCACCAGTTCCACCCGGCCATTGGGTTTCCTAGCACCCAACCGGAAAGTGGCCCGTATGAATGGCTCGATACCTGGAAATTGTCCGCGTCGTTGAGCAACTCCTGCGAGTCGTGGAACCAATCGTAGCTGAAGATTTTCACCATCGTGGCCATACCGATGGCGATCGGTTTTACGCCGACAGCCCCCACCGTGCCCGCACAGTGAGTCGAGTGGCGTGCGGTGGCTCTCGTGGTTTTCGCGACGATCCGACTGACGCCATCTTTCACGAATTCCTGATGAGTAGCAAGGATGAGCCCTTGGTCGAATACTGCGACGGCCACTTTCGCGCCGCGCTGCGGAAAGTCGACATAAAACTCCGGGACATTGTGCGAAATGCGAGCATCGATGTTGTTAGGGACGACCACGAAATTCGGCGTAAGCCCCTTCGGACGATCGAGTTCCGCATGGAAATCGACATTGTTCAAGGCGTCTGCCACGGCCGTTGTATCGGCGGCGTCGATCTTCAACCGGGCATTCGCGAGTTTGCCATCGGGAACGAGGTATTTCTTCAAACTCTCCGGAACCGGTTTGTCCTTGCCCACGCGGACGTTCACATCGCGTTTAACCGGTTCATTGATCGGCTCATACCGTTCCTTTGGCGTGGCGGTCGGTCCGGTTTTCGGCGGAGGCAACTTCTGGCCCACCGCTGGCAATTGCAGCACCACCGCCGCGCCAACCGCGAATGCGGCCACGAATAACGTGTGAATGGATCGAGTCATGGAACACTCCTGGAAGACAACCATCTGGGAAAGGGCAAATTCGGAAACGCCACTTACAATTCAATCCAAACGTGCGGAGTCAAATCAATTATTCGCCGCCACTTATTCTGGTTTGAACTCGGCGAACTAATTCGTCGGGACGACGACGGGAACTTTGCTTGCCCAGACGGTGGCGCGCGTGCAGGCTTCGTTACCTTCCGAATCGGCAAGAACGACGGACTGAATGCACCCGCCGAGGCTGTTGGTCACGAACTGGAAGTCTTGTCCACCGCGAACGAGAATACCTTCAATTTCGTGCGTGATCGCATTGAAGACGGGTGAGCCAGAGTTGCCGCCATAGGTATCGAGGTTGCCGTTGAATACGAACGCATCGGTGTTGAGGCTGACTTTTGCATTCGTCGATACCTTGCAAGGCAGACCTGTCGGAAATCCGATTACGTAGATGTCGGTGGCGTTTGCAATTTTGCCGTCCTTGCGAAACTTCATCGGAGTAATGTTCGCAACGGGTCGATCGAGTTGCACCATCGCCCAGTCCTCGCCAGTGACACTATCCAGAGCACGGCCGAGAATCGTCATGCCCTTGTAGACATCGTTTTTGGGGAAGGCGGTAACGGCTATCGTTGCGTCCGTCATGCGAAAACCGAACACGAAGCGCGCGTTCGCGACGTCCGCCGGTTTTACGCAATGCCCTGCCGTCATGACGACGTCGGGGGCTACTAGAAATCCAGTGCAGAATGCGCCGGTTGGCTGCGAGAAAAAGCGTTCTGTGGGACAAAGCCGGATCGTGTCGTTCTGCGATTCCGAAAACGGACTCGTGGCCATTTTCATCAGGCCAGAACCGGTTTCGCTGAGTTGACCCGCTTTGACGAGGCAACAGACGGCCGAGGCATTCTTCAGAATACCATCGAAGAACTTGGTGTCGGCCCCCACAGCGATCAGTTCCGCCCGTTGCATCTCGATCCGAAAGAGATCTTGCCGGTCGTCCGAGCCAAAAATTCCCTTCGATACAGCGCGCTTGTTGAGTTCGGCAAACAGCGCCGTCGATGTAAACCCTTTCAGATTGCTGCTCTTCACTTTCGCGGTCAGTTCGCCGGCTTCGAGCTTGGAGAACGCATTTTTGTACAGTCCGTCTGGCTTGAGATTCCTAGACCATTCTTTCGCCTCGGGCTTCACCTTGATCGCCGTCGCTTCGCGCAGTCGGAGTTCTTCGAGTATTTCACGCCCTTTGACTGCTGTCAGCGCGTCTTTAGCCGCGCCGCGTTCCTGGCCAGCCGCGATGGACACACAGAACACGACCGCGATCAGTGGCGATAACACTTTGATTCCGAACATATTGACTCCAGGGAAGTGGAACAAATTCGCGACACACCATCATTCCTTGAACGTGGCGTTCAGGAATTGCGCCAACCGGACGCCGCCTTTGGTCAGTTGTGTTTCGACGATCTCGGCGGCTTCGATTTGGTAATCGGTCGAGAGTTTGAACGGCGTGCCCGGTGCTGGGATTTCGACGCCTTTGTCCTTATAAACCTTCTCGCGGGCGATCTTGTGCGATTCGAGAATCCAGTCTGCGACGGTGCCTTTCTGATACTCTTTTCGCTTCTCGGTGCTGAGTGTGTTCGTCAGCCGCGTGGCATAATCGGCGAGCGACATCGGCCCAAAAGCGTCTTTGACGAAATCGGTATCCCAGACGCTGTGGAGGTTCTTCACGTGGCGATCCGTCGCATCGAGTTGCACGCGAACGAGGTTGCCACCGCGATCGTTATCGCGCTCGGCGGAGTGCAGCGGCTGGTGTAAATCGCCGACGAAATGCGCGATGAAAAACAAGGCTTCCCGGCGATCGCGCGCGGGCTGAACGGGGTCTTTCAGAATGGCTTGAAACTTGTTAATGGCCGCAAGCACATTGTTGCTACTGTTCACCATCGGATCGACGGTCACGGTGCCGATTTCCAACTTCACATCAATGTCGATATAGTGCCACTCGTTCATCTTCGGGTACTTGGTCCGATATACGGCACTGCTTTTAATCGCGTCGGCCCAGTTCGGCAAACGCCCATCGGAAAGCGACGTGAATTGGTTGTCAACGAGCAACTCTTCGACCGCTTGCCGAGCTTGTGCCGACAGGTGTTTATCCGCAACTTTGCCGACAATCTCGTGCCCGTCTTTGCCCCAGCCGAATGCGGGGGACGCCGACGAAAGCGGCCAGATACCGGCCAGCAACAGAATTGCGAACAACCGTTTGAAGGGAAGCATCCGCGTAACTCCTCGAAAATGAGCGACGACGCAATGGGAGATCGGGCGATCTATCGGATTAAGCGTAAGGTGCCGATTTTTAGGCCAAAAATTCCGGAATGTGTGATTGTTAAGATACGTTGACAGGATTTGCAGGATTTCGGAATCGGCATTTCGCCGCGCCCTGTAGGCACTACGAAGCGCGAGGCGCGATGCGGTTGACGACAATAATGATCTAATCAACAATCAATTCGTCACTCACCCACACGATTTCGCGAAGTCAATAAGTTTTAGATTATTTGACGTAAGTCGACTTTTGCACACTGTCACGGACGTACCCAAAAGTGCCCCCAAATGACACAGAAAGGACGCGCAATGACACAGAAAGGGCGCGCACGGTCGATTTTAGGTC
>JANXNT010000225.1 GCA_025353985.1 Limnoglobus sp. | reverse complement strand
CTTTGCGAAATGCCTCGCCGCTCGACTGCGGATATTTGCGTAACGTGTTGCCAGTCAGGGCGGTGCGAATGGCATCGAATACCCGCGGCGACGGCGGGTACGGGTTTTCGTTCGTGTTGAGCTTAACGATGTCCGTCGCGTTGAGTTGCTCACCCGGCACGTAACCGGCCATCTGGTGGATGTTGTCGCGGAATCCGTTCATGGGTCTACTTCTTGACCGGAATCGGTGACGGCGTGGTCGCGACGACGGGTGGCGCGACACCAGCGGCGATTGCAGCTGCGGCGGCGGCTGCGGCCGCTGCGGCTGCGATCACTTTCTCGGGCTTAGGCTTGGGGCGGGCGGCGGGGCCGTTGTCGTTCGCACGCTGTTCGACGCTTGCGGCGTGGCCAGTCAGGCCTTCCTTTTTCGCGAGGTAAACGACATCTTCCGCGATGTCTTTGAGGCCGTTGCGAGTGAACCGCAACACGCTCGTTCGCTTGCGGAAATCGTTGGACGTCAGGCCGCTGCTGAAGCGTGCGGTGCCCGATGTCGGGAGAACGTGCGACGGGCCAGCCGCATAGTCGCCGACCGCTACGGGGCTGAACGGGCCGAGGAAAATCGCACCGGCGTTGTTGATCTCTTCGGCGAAACCATCGGGGTCGCGGGTCTGAATGTGCAGGTGTTCGGGTGCCAGTGCATTCACGCACTCGATCGCGGAGGCTTTATCCGGAGCCAACACGAACGCACCGTAACGCTCGAACGATTCTTTCGCCAAATCGCCGCGCGACAGCTTCGCGATTCGTTTGTTCAGGGCTTCCTCGACTTCGCCGAGGAGCGGTTCGTACCACGTGACGAGAATCGGTACGCCGGGCGCGTGTTCGGCTTGCGCCAGAAGGTCCAAAGCCACATACGCGGGGTGGGCGGAGTCATCGGCGGCGACGACGATTTCGCTCGGCCCGGCGATGCAATCGATTGCAACTTGGCCGTAAACAAACCGCTTGGCGAGCGCGACGAACTGGTTGCCCGGCCCGACGATCATCTCGACGGGCTTGAGTCCCTCGACGCCGTATGCCATCGCGGCAATCGCCTGTGCCCCGCCAATCCGGTAGACTTCGGTGATGCCGAGTTCGTGGCAGGCCGCGAGCATGTCTTTGTTGTAAGCGCCGGTGTCTTTCGGCGGCATACAAACGATGATGTCCTTGACGCCTGCGGACTGCGCGGGAACGATCGTCATTAGCAACGTCGAAGGGTAAGCGGCGGCCCCACCGGGGCAGTAAACGCCGACGCGGCTCATCGGGCGATAGCGCATTGACAGTTCGTGTTGCCCAGACACGCGCAACAAGGCGTCTTGGTGGAGCAATCCGGACTGAAACGAATCGACGTTGTAGCGGATGCGGCGCAGCACATCGAGGTATTCGGGAGCCGCCGCGGCGTGGGCTTCGGCGATCTCCGAAGGCTTCACACGGATCGCGTCGGCCTTCAGTTTCACCTTGTCGAGTTGTTCGGTGTATTGCAGAACGGCGGCAACGCCTTTGGCTTTCACATCGAGGCAAATGCGTTCGACGGCCTGTGCGGGCGTCAGGGCTTCCCCGAACACGGCGAGCGTGAGCTTCTTACTTGCGGGAGTCGTGATTTCGGAATCCGGCCGGAACTGATCGCGTAATTTGGCAAGTTGCGAATTCGCGTTGTTCGCCGTTAAATCAATACGACGAATTTTCAAAGCACCCATGTCTGGACTACCCGGGTTTCGTACGACGTGGCGGTAGCGTCGGTGATACCGATTCGCTCCGTAGTACGTCGTTGTAATTTATACAAAAAAGGCAGTCGAACTGCAACATTTGCTTCGAAAATCGCTGCCAATGACGCGTGGCATCTTGTGATTTGGCAACGGCTTGCGACGATTATGCCGAATGTGAATCGCGAAGGGTGTCAATCCGTTGCTTTTTTCCTACGCGATGCCCAGCGTGCGACGAACGTCAGGCTGCCGATCGCCGCTAAGCCGATCGCCGCCATCACCCAGCGCATCGGCCCCGTGAACGCGGCACGGTCGGGGCCATCGGCGATGGATGCGGTTTCGATGGCCATGGGCGGGATTGTAAACGTCGTCTTCGCGGTGTGCCCCGCCCCCGCATTCACGCGGACTTCGTACTTCCCCGCGAATGGCGCAGCGAAAATCCAGACACCGTGATCATCCGTTTTCCCTTCGGCAATCATGACATTGGCGGCGTTGAAGACCGTCACTTTCGCATCGGGTGCAGGAGTGTCGTCGTCGTAAAAAGCCTCGATTGTAACTTTGCCATCGTGCAGTTTGACGTCGATCCCGACCGCGTGCGCCTGAGCCACCGAGGCGAACGCCAAACAGATGGCCACGACCGCAAGGTATCGACGCATGGCAAAATCCCGTGGAAAATATCGTGTTCCAAGTGCAATTTTACGAAATCGCCACACGGACGTCGGATCGCGTCGGTTTTTTTGACCAAACCCCATGCGTGATACAATATCGGCACGTTAAACCGTACGCCACGTGGTTGAGGTGCCGACACGATGTTCCGCTCGCAAAGTCCGCTGCCCGCGCTCATCGCTTGGTGTCGTGCGCTCAAATACGGGCTGGATGCGGGGTTGTCGCCGGTGAAAGTCTTTCAGCAACAAGCGAAGTCCGGACCATCGGTGTTTCGCGAAGTGGCGGGGAAGTTGGCCGCACGAATGGCAACGGGCGAATCGCTTTCGGATGCGTTGCGACCGGAAGCGGCGCGGTTCCCACGGCTGTTTATCGAAATGATCGCGGTCGGCGAACAAGCGGGGCGCTTGCCCGATGTTTTCGGCGAACTCGAAACGCACTTCGAAGCCGTCCACAGTATGCGGAAGAAGTTCACCCAGTCGCTGATTTACCCCGGCATCATGTACTTCGGCGCGATTCTCGTCATCACGATTATGCTGTTCGTAATGAGCATGATGGGCAACAAATCGAACCCGATCGGGTTGAGCGCCCCCAAGTTCCTGCTTTACTCGGTGGTGTTTACGGTGTTCCTTTTCGGCACGATCCGCATCATTTCGGTTAACCCGGACGCCAGGGCGAAAGCCGAGTCGATCGCGCTGAACATACCGGGTTTGAGTGCGTGCGTGCAGGCGTTCGCGCTTCAGCGGTTCGCAATGGCCGCACACATGACCATCGAAGCGGGAATGAAGGCAGACCGCGTGCTGCGGCACAGCCTGAAGGCGACCGCGAACGGCGCGTACATCGCGCAGATCGATTTCGCCGCAAAAACCGTTCGCAAAGGCGACGAGATTCACGACGCGCTCAGCGGGTGCGGCCCGCGACTGTTCCCCGAGGAGTTTCTGAACGTCGTGCAAGTCGGTGAAGAATCCGGCCAACTCGCCGAGGTCATGGCAAAGCAAGCGATCTACTATCGCGAAGAGTCGATCCGCAAAATGAAGGTCGTGTCGTCGATTGTTTCCGGCGTCGTTTACGTGTTAATCGCCGGGTTAATCCTGTTTGCCATCTACACGATCTTCCAGTCGATGATGGGCGGCTACAGCGACGCAATGCAAGCGGTCGACGACCCCGACAAGTGGTTGCGTGGCGGGCGCTAACCTGTTTTTGGCCTCTTACAATCGACGTAAGTCCGAATTGCGAACACTCCAAAACCGTGTTTTCGGGTGTTTTTTCGTCTGAAAATGCCAGTTTTTGATCGCAAATTCCTGATCGGTTCGAGGCGTTTTTGCGGTATCCTGTAATCCTATCTAGGTTTGCGTCGAGTGCCATCGATTTGACACTTGCCGTAAGTACCGACCAAATGCGACCAAAAATCGACCGAATGGGTACCAATATGGCACCAATATCGACCGGACGCGCCTTTTCTATGTCAT
>JANXNT010000223.1 GCA_025353985.1 Limnoglobus sp. | reverse complement strand
CCACACTTTACCGGAACGACCCTAAGTTCGTGTTTGCGTTCGGTTTCCCGTTCATCGGGTTACTGTGGATCGTTTGGTTGCTCGTCAGCACCCCATTCCAATGGCGCGTTCGGCGCGTGGGCGTCATCGCTACGATTGTCCTCGGATGGTCGTTCTTCTCAATCGTGCGGATCGATCAAACGAGTGCGGAACTGAAACCCGAACTCAGTTGGCGTTGGAATCCCACTTCGGAAGAGCAATACATCGCAGAACTGGCAACGCGAAAGCCGATTGCCAACCCGGTGTCTATCGAAACCTCGAACGTGAAGCCCGGCGATTGGGCCGAGTTCCGCGGGCCGAAACGCGACAACCGCATCGAAGGCGTGAAGTTCGATACGGACTGGGCAACAAACCCACCGAAATTGGTCTGGAAGCAGCGTATCGGCCCCGGTTGGGGATCGTTCGCCGTTGTCGGAGATCGCTTATTCACGCTCGAACAGCGTGGCGAAAACGAAGTCGCGGCGTGTTACGACGCAACGAACGGCACGGAAGTCTGGTCGCATGAAATGAAGGGGCGATTCTTCGAGCAAATTGCCGGTGCGGGGCCACGTTCGACGCCCACGATCGACGGAAATAATCTCTACGCGCTCGGAGCGACAGGTAACCTAATCTGCCTCGATGCCGACACGGGTAAGCGAAACTGGCTGACGAACATCACGACCGACACCGGCGGTCGGCCGCCCGAATGGGGTTATGCGAGTTCACCGCTAATCGTCGATGGCGTCGCGATCGTTTACGCAGGTGGGCCGAACGGGAAGGGCACCGCAGGCTACTCCACCGCCAATGGCCGATTCCTATGGGCCTCCGGCAATGCGTCGCACGGCTACAGTTCCGGGCACCGGGCGACGATTCACGGTATCAATCAGGTGCTGATGGTCAGCAACTTCGGCCTCGAATCGTTCACGCCCAAAGATGGCAAACGACTCTGGGTTGACGAGTGGAACATCAAGCAGATGAACCGCGTCACGCAGCCGGTGATGGTCGGCGATTCGGAAGCAATCTACGGCCAAGCCGTTGGCGGCGAGCAAGGCGTGCGGCGGGTGAAAGTGCTGAAAACTGGCGAGACTTGGTCTACGGAGGTGGTGTGGTTCTCCGGCGGGTTGAAGCCGTACTTCAACGATGCGGTCATCCACGAAGGACACGCTTACGGCTTCGAAGGCGGTGCGCTGGCGTGTATCGATGTCGCCACAGGCGAGCAGAAGTGGAAGGCCGGTTTGCAGTACGGCCACGGGCAGGTCATCCTCTTCCCGGCACAAAGCGTGTTGCTCGTCCAAGCGGTCGATGGGAAGATCGCTCTCGTTGAAGCCAATCCGAACGAGTACGTTGAACTCGCAAAGTTCCCAGCCCTCAAAGGCAAGACGTGGAATCACCCCGTCTACGCGAACGGCAAGCTCTACCTACGCAACGGAGAACAAGCTGCCTGCTACGAACTGACGACAAAGTAACGCTCAACCTTCGTAAGCCGCACGCCATTCGGACCAATCGGTGCGGATGGCTTTTGCCATGTCTCTTGCGGATGTTTCGAGCCAATCGGCTGGGCGGGCATCGAGGTCTGCCAAAATCACGTCTTTGACTTCCGAACTGCCGAGGTGGATGTTCGCGGTTTCGGCTCCCATCGATTCAAACAGCGTTTGCATTCCTGCGGCATCGGCGATTTGGTCGAGTTCGATTCGCGAGCATTGTGGCGACAACCGCCGTACGATCCAGTTGCCTTCAGCCTGAAAGTACGGGTCGGTACAGCGAATCGCGATGGTGCTGAGTTCTTCGACCCGTGAGGTCAGATCGCGATTATCGAACGCCCAGGCGGCACTCGGTGGCGTTTTGGCTTTGCATTCGCGGGCCACCCAACCGCCCGCCCACTCCGCTATCGCCACGAATCGCGGTTTCCCCAAGCTACCGGCTCCGACTTGGCTGCGAAAGCGATACTGGATCGACAGCCCTTCGCTCGGTAGCGAATCGATCAGTTTCGCCTTCGCGTCGGCGGGTGGTTCTGTAGCAGGTTTTGTGAGTATCGCAGTCGTTTTCGTCCAAAAATCGACGGGATTTCGTACTTTGGACATCGCGATTGCTCGGAGTTCCGCGTGGCGTTCTTCCAGCACGAATGGCTCCGGTGAATCCAAACCTTGCCGATACCCCGCGACGATCCATTGGCACAGTTTCGCGAACTTCACATTAAACGCATCGGACTCTTTCG
>JANXNT010000222.1 GCA_025353985.1 Limnoglobus sp. | reverse complement strand
GCTACTCGTTCTCGGCATGATGCTGGTGTACGGGAACGATCCGCCCGTCGAATTCGTTGCACGCCAACTGCCGCTCTGGGTGCAGTGCCTCGCGATTCTGATCGTGCAAGACGTGCTGATGTACTGGATTCACAGGCTATTCCACACGCGGTTCGGCTGGCGATTTCATGCGATTCACCATTCGCCCGAAGTGCTCGACTGGACCTCAACGCAACGATTTCACCCCGTGAACGCGATCCTTGAGTTCGCCCTCGCCGATGCTATCATATTGCTGATGGGCTTCTCGCCGATCGCGCTCGCGATACTCGGGCCGATCAATCTCGCGTACTCGGTGATGGTTCACGCGAACCTGAACTGGACGTTCGGCCCGTTCAAATACCTACTCGCTAGCCCCGTGTTTCACCGTTGGCACCACACCTCCGCCGACGAAGGAATGGACCGCAACTTCGCGCCGACTTTCCCGTTTCTCGATCTGCTCTGGGGCACGTTCCACATGCCCGCCCACGCGCGGCCGGAACTCTACGGCGTAGCACGTGGCAATGTCCCAACGGGGTTCTTCGCGCAGATGGCGTATCCGTTTCGGGGCCTCGGCAGATGGGCTTACCGTCGGCCTGTCACCGTTGCCGCATTTGTGGGAATACTCGTCGCCATCACCTGTATCGGGTACGCGAAACTCGAAACTCCGGATGTGCCAAATGCGGTGGCAGAGGTGCCAGAACCACTTCCCATACTGCCAGCAATCGCACGATCAAACGCGACGGCGATTGCCGTCAGCGCGCATGGTCCACGCATGATTCTCGGCACCAGCGATGGCAGTGTGATTCTTCGCGATACGAACCGCGGCACGGAAATTTCGTGCGAAGGGCATACACGTCGTATCAATGCGGTCGCCTTCAGCCCCGATGGAAAATTCGTCGTAACCGCGAGTGGCGACGGTACCGCTCGCGTCTGGGATACCCTGACTGGCAAGCGGTTGCGTACTTTGGACGACCGCGCCGGCAACGTGATGAGCGTGGCAATCAGCACGGACGGCTGGGTGTCAGCGGGGAGCGTCGATGGCAGCGTTCGCGTCTGGGGACCGGGCGGCTCTCTTGCGTACAAGAAGGCGTTCGGTGCAGGTTCGATCCACGCCGTTGCGATTTGCGAAGGGGGCCGCAAATTGATCGTCGCACGTTTCCACGAAGCACATCTTTGGGAACCTGTGGCCGACCGCACGGTGGCATTTGCGGGTTTGAAAAACCTCGCGTACTGCATCGCGATTTCGGCGGATGGCCATCGTGCCGTCGCAGGAGATTACGACGGTCAGTTGCTCGTTTGGGATGTGCGAAATGTACAGCCAACATTCGTGAAATCCGCACACGCGGGGCCGATTTATGCAGTGGCACTGAGCGCAGATGGCGCGAGTATCGTTTCCGGCGGCGCGGATAAAACCGTGCAATCCTGGAACGCGACGACCGGCGAAAACCGCGGCAGTATCGGCACGCACACGGACATGATTTTCGCGATTGCACACGACGCCAGCACGATCGCCGCTAGCAAGGATGGCCGCACGAGTATCTGGCGCGGCACGACGCAACAGGAACTGAAAATCCAGCCCGTAGGCTACGTCGAACCGAAGTGAATTTCATGCGACGATCGCTCGACAATTTGCAAGCGTTGCGCGGGATCGCCTGCCTACTCGTTGTGTGTTATCACCTCGGTACGTGGGAGATCATCATCTGGCCGCGTATCAAGTGGATGCAGCCGTATCGCTGGTTCGGCTACGCGGGTGTCGATTTGTTCTTCGCGATTTCGGGCTTCATCATCGTCTACTCGCACCTCGATCATCTCGGCAATCGGGCGAAGTTACCGGGCTACCTTTTCCGTCGGGCGTGGCGAATCTTCCCCGTGTTTTGGATCGCGATGTTCGCTACGGCGGCGCTGCTTTACTACGTGGCGAATCAGCCGCAGTTCCCCATCGGCGGGCAGAATGATTGGTTCGAATGGCTGCTATTATCGCCAAGTTTAGACTTTAATCGCGTGCTGCCCGTCGCATGGAGCCTGACGTACGAAGTGATGTTTTACCTCGCGTTTAGTCTGCTGTTACTATTGCCGAAACGATTTGCATTCGCACTCGGTGTCATCTGGGCGGTCGTCGTGTTGGGCGCAAAAGTGATGGACCACGTGCCCACTTCGGCGGTGTGGAAAATGCCATTTAGCCCGTACGTGTTGGAGTTCCTCGGCGGCGCGCTGGCCGCAGTTTTGGTGAAACGCGGGTTTGTTCGTAGGCCGCGAACGTGCCTAATCGTGGGGATCGTTTGGGCCGCATCGGTCGTGGCGCTGTTGGCCGAATCGACCGCCGACGCATTCAGTGCGCAGACGTGGTACCGCGTACTGGCGTTCGGCCCGGCATCGGTGCTGATCGTGTATGCGATGGCGGCTGGCGAGCAGAAAAGGTGGCGGTGGTTGCGGATCGTCGGCGATGCGTCGTACTCGATTTACTTGTACCACAGTGTATTTTTCGTCTGCGCGTTGTTCGCGTCGTTCGGTATCAGCCATCGCTTTTGGCCGCACCTCGTCTGGCTCGGGATCCTGTTCGGCTCCGGTGTCGGAGGCGGATTGCTGATGTATTATCTCGTCGAACGACCGCTAACGATCGCGATCAAACGGCGGCGGCAACTCGAACCGAGCATCGTGATGGCTCAAAGAATTCCGTGTAATGGGCCACCCCTCGCGGCGAGTGCGTCGACCCGTTTGGAAACATCTGCATCTTCGACGAGTGGCGGGGCCATGTGAGGTTTGCGGCGCGCATCGATAATGAGCGGGCCGCGACAGCCCCAGTGTTTGCGGTGCGTGAACGAACCGACGCCATGAATGTCCGTCGCCGGGTCGGATCGCGTGAACGTCACCCAGAGAAAATTATTCAGCGTGCGGGCTGCGAACTCCGCATCGTCGACGATAACAACTAGCGGGAACGCATCGAGCGATGTTTCGGACTGCCATGCCTCTGTCAGTTTGGTAATTTCTTGCGGCGTTGCATCGGCGATGGTACGCACTTCAGGGCCGGTGAGCGTAATCACGCCCGGCATGGCCACGTGCGGATCGCGGAAACCATTGGGCAACGGCAATCGCGGCCACTGCGTACCGAGCGCACGCCGTGCTGGCCCCGCCGCCGCGATCACGACTTTCGAACCGGCGTTCAACCCTTGGCCTGCGGAATAGTCGAGCGTGTCGATCGTCGTTCGCGTTTGAAAATGCAAATCGTCCGCCCAATTTACCCTTTCCAGCAAGTGCCGGAAGAACCCCGCAATGTCGTGAATGTCGAAGTCGGGTGCATCTTCCCCGGCGAAAATTAATAGATACTTCGCCAGCGAAAGCTGCCCCTGCCCGAGAATCGCGTTCGCTTGCGTCAGCAATTCTTGTGGCTTCCTCGTCGCCGCGTAAGGCGTGTAGCGCTCGGAACCGATAGCCAGCAAGAGCGGGTGAACGCCGGCAGCATCGACGGCATGAACCGCACGCACACCGGGCAACACTGACGGTATCGCCGGGCCGGTGAGATCGTGAATGAACTCGCCGAACGAGGTATCTTCTTGCGGTGGCCGCCCGACTACCGTGAACGGCCAGATCGCGCCGGGCCGGTG
>JANXNT010000189.1 GCA_025353985.1 Limnoglobus sp. | reverse complement strand
CCCCGCTCGACCCGTTTAACTGGCAGTACCTCGTCTTCAAGAGGAAGGACGGCACCCTCAGTCGCCGCCCGGTCTACCCCATCGACCCCGGCCCGCAGAACGACCTCGAAGCCTCGGAGGGCCTGCGGGTATGGCATGGGCGGCACAACGACCCGGTCCCGGTCACCCCGGCCGTCGAGTACCAGATCCGGGACACCGGGGGCCGGAAGCTCAACACGGCGGTGTGCGCGGCGTTCTACGACACCGGAGTGAGCTTTCCCGCGGACACGCTCAGGGCCGGCGAGAAGGTGCGGGTCCGCTACCGCTACACCGGCTACCCCGCCGACGAGGCCGCCAAGCTCTCCCAGCAGGCGAAGCCCTACGACAGCCCGATGCTCGACCCGGATCACCACTTCATCTTCGCCCAGTGGCCGAAGGTGACCTTCTCGAAGTTCGCGGCTCTGAGCGAGTCGTGGATCAACGGTCAGTCGCCGTTCATGACCGGGCACAACCAGCGGCCGACCTATGAACTGGCGAAGGTGCCGGGCGTCGGCAGCGAGTACGCGATGAAGCTCGGCCCGCTCGCGTTCGGGGCTGCCCCGCTTCCGGTGCCGGAGTCGCTCGCGACAGGCCGCTATGTGCTGACCGTGAAGGCGAAGGGCGACAACTTGCACGGCCCCGGAGGCCGGATCGAGTTAACCGCCGCTGACAAGGCCGGCAAGCCGCTGCTCGCGGCGAAGCACTTCGTCGGGGCAGGCTCGTTCGGGTGGAAGGAGGCCGGGTTCGTTTTCGATCTCTCCGCGGGAGTGAAGACCCTCACCCTGGGCTTCGGCAACGGCGGCACCGGGGGCGTGTACTTCTCCGACGCCGAGTTCCGGCCGCTCAAGCCTGACGAACCCATTCCCGAAGGCATCGCCGCGGCGGCCAGCCCGAACCCCGCGAAGTTTTCGGCGTCGCCGGCGGGTGCGATCGCGGATTACAGGATGGTGGAGGGCCGCGGGCAGCACGGCCTCGACTTCGCGGGCGGGCCGTTCGGGGTGCTCGAACTGGCGAACCTGGGTTGGGTGACCGACGATGGCAAGCCCGCCCTGAGGTTCGCGGATAACGCGACCGGCAAGTCGGCGTTCCCGAAGTCGGGAGGGCTGGACCTCAACTACCTGCGGCTCCCCGACTACAAGGGGCGGGACACGCTCCCCGTGGCACTCGCGGGCCACCACGGCGGCGGGTTCGAGTTGAAGGCGTTCACCCTCGTGTCGTGGGTGAAGCCCGCGGCCGAGATGGGCAAGTCCGACCACGGCAGCAAAGGCGACGTGTTCGGCGTCGGCGGCCGGCGAATCATCCTGCGGCTGGTTGGGCAGAAGGCGCCGTACCGGTTGCAGGCGGCTCTCACCGTGAACAACGTGTTCACCGCGGCGGACGCGAAACTCGATGCCGACCACTGGTATCAGGTGGCGGTGACAGGCGAACCGACCGCGGACAAGAAGTGGAATGTGCGGCTGTTCCTCGACGGGAAACTCGTCCACGAGGGCGTTACAAAGCAGCTCGCGGCCCCGCTCTCGCTGCCGCCGTCCATCGTGGTGGGTGCCGACATCTTCTACTTCCACGACGCGTACTATCGCGGGCTCGTCGGCCGGTCGCTGGTGTTCGACAGTTCGCTGGGGGCTGCCGACCTGACCGCGTTGAAGCCGAAGGCCGACTGACGCCACACGATGCGGCTACGGCCGAGCGACGCCGACATCTTTGAGGCCGACTATCCGATACAGAATTCGGTACGGGTGTTCGTAGATTTCGCGGATCACCTCGTCGCCATATTCGGGAACCTCAGAGCCAATCGCGTTTGTCCGTCCAATTCTTCAGTATGAGCGATAATGCGACTGGTAAGGGCAATTGCGTATCCAAGACTACTTCTTGCCAGATAGACGTGGATCGCGCGAAGTTGGTCCGTTGCTGTTTCGGTCCAGTATACACTCATGTGGGTAGCTCAATGCGTCGGCGCACTTCGTCTACCGGAATCAGTCGGCCTGCCCGACAGTCTTTCAGACCGGCCTCGATCGATTGACGTACGTAAATATGATAGAGCAGGTCGTCCCAGTTTGCGTCGGCTGGCAATTGATCGACGAGTCGGTGAGCTTCGTCTCGAAGGTTTGTGACTGGCATCGGCAACGCCTCTTTTGGAATACTCATTACACCTTTCAGGGCTTATCGTTGTGGTACTACGGCCTTTGCGACTTTGCCGGGGGTTGCGGATACGGCTTTCGAAAGGTCCGTCAGGGCTTGCGGGAAGAAGCCGATAACGAGTGTGGCGAGGGTGCAGAGGATGGCGGCGCTGAGGGGGCCGAAGCCTTTTGCGGGTGCGTTTTCGCGGAGCGGGGAGCGTAGGTAAATCACGCCGATGATGCGGAGATAGTACACCGCACCGATGGCCGCATTCACGGCGGCGACGACGGCGAGTACGCGATACATCGTGCCCATTCCGCTGATTGTCGGGGCGTCGTACAGGCCGAAGAACAGTAGGAACTTACCCCAGAAACCGGCCACGAACGGGAAGCCGATCATGCTGAGTAGCGACACGGTCAGCAGCACGGCGGCGAAGCGGTTCGTCTGCCCGGCACCGGCGAGGTCGTCGACGGTTTCGATCGGGCGCTCTTCGGAACTCATGTAGGCAATCACCGCGATCATGCCGATGGTCATGACCGCATAGGCGACGAGGTAGAACAGGATCGCGTCGAGGCCGTTGACGCTCGCGGCGGTGAGCTTCAGTTCCGTTGGGGCATAGGCGGTCACGGTCAGTAACCCGAGCAACATGTATCCGGCGTGTGCGATCCCCGAGTAGGCGATGATGCGTTTGAGGTTATCTTGCAACAGGGCCATCGCGTTGCCGAGCGTCATCGTGGCGGCGGCGATCACCCAGAGCATCAGCGGTAATTGCGTTGCGGTGGGGAACGGCAGTTCGGTGATCGGGGCGTGCGTCATGCCGAGGATGCGGGCGAGGGCAATGAACCCGGCGATCTTCGGCATGACCGCGAGTTGTGCCACGACCCCCGTTGGTGCGCCTTGGTAAACGTCCGGTGCGTAGTAGTGGAACGGCACTGCCGTGATGCGGAAGCAGAGGCCGGCGACGGCGAGAACAATGCCGAGTGCGGCGAGTGGCGACACCGCGACGGCGTTGGCTGCGGTGATTGCGGCGTTCATCGCGCTCAGGTTCGTCGTGCCGGCCAAGCCGTAGAGATAGCTGAACCCGAGTAGCATGACCGCCGACGAAAGCACGCTGAGCAGGAAGTATTTCGCGGCGGCTTCCTGGCCCGCTTTCCCTTGCGCCGGCAGGTACAACAGCACGTACGTCGGGATGCTGATCATTTCCAGCGCGAGGTACAACGATACCAAATCGTTCGCGCGGGCCACGAGTGACACCCCGGCGACAATCACGACGAGACACGCATAATACTCGCTCGCGATACCCGTCGTCGCTTCCTTCGTGCTTGTTAACACGAGCACGATTCCGACCGCAATCGCGAGCCAGCGCACGAACGATGCGAGCGGGCCGGGCCAGATCGGGGCGAGGCGTTCCGCACCGTTTTGCACCATGACGGCAAAGGCATCGCGTTCGGAATCGTACATCAGCCCGGCAACTACGGCGGTGCCGATAAGGCCGAACAACGCGAGCAGCGTGTTCGCCTTTTGGTTGCGCACGAACATGCCGAACACGAACAGCAGACACGCCAGCGCCAACATCGCCATTTCGGGGACGACGAG
>JANXNT010000169.1 GCA_025353985.1 Limnoglobus sp. | reverse complement strand
CGTACCCCTGGGCGACCTGCAAAACGCGCAACTTCAAAACTGACGCTGCGGGCTAACAAAACGCGTAAAACGCTGATGTTCTCGAAAGTGAGACTGGCCTCACATTCTGCGCCCCGTTTCTGGGAAAGCGCATTTCGTGGGAAACGGTTAGCGGACGATACGGAAACCGGTTACTAGAGTGGTACTGTAGCGTACGATGCGGACCGATCCTCCAGGACGCTTGGGATATGGCCACTGAGACTTTGACGAACACGGCTCCGAAGATCACCCCGGCGACGCATACGACGCGGCGTGGCATCGCCACGGCATCGTTTTGCCTGGCGATTTGGAGCCTTCTGACATTTTGGTGGTACCCGTTCGGCCTCGGCGTGGGGTCGATTGCGGTGTTCCTCGGCATGTTATCGCTGGCGATGGGCTGGCGAGCCGGCAAAGATGGTGAAAACCTCGCCATAGGCGGCGTGCTCATCGGTTCGATCACCATCGGCTCGGCGTTTGCCGTTTATCGTGTGGTGCAGTTTTTCTTCGAAGGAATCACCCCGACGCTCCCATGATCCCTCTTTGGATTCTGGTTTCGAGCGTTGTTAAGTCTCATATACCCGGAAGGCAGTCATGCCCCAGATTTTCCCCAAGAGCCTGAACCCGATCTCGCGGATTCTCCTCCTCGCACTACCGATTTTTGCTTCGGGTGGCGGTGTCACGTTGGCGGCATTTTACCGCTCGGACTACACCACCGGCCGGAATATGGTCGTCGAACAGCCGATCCCGTTCAGCCACTTGCACCACGTCAGCCAACTCGGCATCGATTGCCGCTACTGTCATATCTCGGTGGAAACATCGGGCTACGCCGGTATCCCGCCGACGAAAACGTGTATGAACTGTCACCAACAAATGTGGACGGGTGCGGACATTCTTGCACCGGTACGCAAAAGCTATGTGAACGATATTCCGATCGAGTGGAACAAGGTTCACAACATTCCGCACTACACGTATTTCAACCATAGCATTCACGTCGCCAAGGGCGTCGGTTGCGTATCGTGTCATGCTCGCATCGACCAGATGCCGCTGGTTTATCAGTCGAAAACGCTGCTCATGGAGTGGTGCCTCGACTGTCACCGCAACCCCGAGAAGAACCTGCGCCCGAAGTCGGAAATCTACAACCTGCCATGGCAGCCGACCGAGCCGCAACTCGTTGTGAAGCAGAAGTTCGATAGTGTTACAAATGTCGAGAGTGTGAAAGATCGTGTAGTGACACCTTACACGCCAGAATACGAAGCTAAGACGATGAACGACATCATTGATAATGGCAAAAAGTACACGGTGAAAGAGACGGTCTGTTCGACGATCGACAACGACGGCGAACCGATTGCGGTGACATCGCAGATGGAACTCGGACGGATGCTGAAGGACAAATACGTCGTTCGCAACAAGGCCGCACTCACCAACTGTTCGATCTGCCACCGCTAAACGCCAATATCCTCGTCGGGTGACGTTGTCCCCGACGCTTAAACCTTTGCGGCATGACATCGAGGTAGCGAAATGGCTCTCGAATTCGACACGACGAACGAAGCGACGGGTGCGGGGCTAAGTACGCCCGCACCGGAGCTTTGGCATGGGATCGACCAGTGGATGGGGTCGCCCGAATTTCAGAAGCTGATGAAGGACGAGTTCCCGGAAGATGCGCCGGAATGGCTCGACCCCGTCACGCGCCGTCAGGCGTTAAAGCTGATGGGTGCATCGATTGCGCTCGCAGGGGCCATCGGGTGCAACCCGTCGCTGAAGCCCGCTTCCAGCCACAAAATCATCCCTTACGTGAACAAACCGGAAGCGATCACGCCCGGCGTGCCGTTGTTCTTCGCCACGGCGATTACGCTCGGCGGTTATGCTTCGGGATTGCTGGTGAAGAGCCACGAAGGCCGTCCGATCAAGGCCGAAGGCAACCCGTCGCACCCCGCAAGCCTCGGTTCGACCGATGTGTTCGCACAGGCTTCGGTACTCGGGCTGTACGATCCGGATCGCTCGAAGGAAGTGCGTTACAACGGCACGACGACGACGTGGGAAAAGGCGAAGTCGGCACTGCTGACGCTGATTTCCGCACAGAAACTCAAGAAGGGCGCAGGCTTCCGCGTGCTTTCCGAGGCCTCGACTTCGCCAACGGTTGCCGCACTGATGGCGGAACTGAAGCTGTCGCTGCCCGAGATGAAGTGGCTGCAATACGAGCCAATCGGCCGCGAAAATGCCAACAAAGGCATCAAGCTCGCGTTCGGCGAATACGCGAATCCGGTGTATCATTTCGAAAAAGCCGATGTGATTCTGTCGCTCGAAGCCGACTTCCTGGGTACCGGTTTGGGTGGCGTTCGCTATGCCCGCGATGCGATGAGCCGCCGCAAAGTCCGCATCGGGCACGATAAGAAGGCCGGCGATGGCGTGACGCTCAACGGCCTCAGCCGCATCTACGCGGTCGAGTCGATGACGACCGGCACCGGTGGTGTCGCGGATCACCGCCTGCCGCTGAAGCCTTCGGAAATCGAGTCGTTCCTCCGCGAACTAGCGAAGGAACTCGGCGTTGCCGGGACACCCGCCGCTGGTACGTTGCCCGCAAATGCGAAGGCGTGGATCAAGCCCGTTGCGGCCGACCTGAAGAAAGCCGGAGCGAAGGCGGCGATCATTGCGGGGGATAGCCTCTCTTCCGTCGCACACGCTTTGGTTCATGCGATTCACGCGAAACTCGGTGCGATTGGCACGACGATCGCGTTCACGGAAACGGTGCAAACGGGACTAAACGGCCCCGATGCGGACAGCATCGCCGATGGCCCCGCCGCACTCAAGTCGATGACCGAGGAACTCAAGGGCGGCAAGGTCGAAGCGCTGTTTATCTTCGGTGGCAACCCCGCATTCAACGCCCCGGCCGACTTCGGATTCGCCGAAGCTCTGAGAGCGTCGAAGGCGGTCAAGGTTCACGTCGGTGCGTACCACGACGAAACCGGCGTGTTGTGCGATTGGCACATCAACGAAGCCCACTACCTCGAAGCATGGGGCGATGCCCGTTCTTACGAGGGAACCGTCAGCATTCAGCAACCTCTGATCGCGCCACTCCACGGTGCGAAGTCGGTGCTGGAAGTGCTCGCCACGGTGCTGAACAAGGCGTATCAAACGACGCTCGGCCTCGTGCAAGACACACACTTGAACGTGTTCAACGCGAAGAAACTCGCGGGCACGTTCGATAGCTACTGGCACAAGTCGGTCGAAACCGGAATTGTGGCCGACAGTGCCGCAGCGATCAAGAAAGTCGAACTGAAGCTATCCGATGCAGTCGCCAAGTCGCCCGCACCGGCAACGAAAGCCGACGAGATCGAGTTGCAGTTCCGCTCGGATCCGACACTGTTCGATGGTCGCTTCGCTAATAACGGCTGGCTGCAAGAGACGCCGAAGCCGATCACGCTTTTGACGTGGGATAACGCCGCAATCGTCAGCCCCGCGACGGCCGA
>JANXNT010000155.1 GCA_025353985.1 Limnoglobus sp. | reverse complement strand
TGATTTTGCCCTCGCCGCTCAAAGTCAGTACTCCGCTACCGTTGACGACGTTACCGGTTGCGTTCGATGCGGGGATGGTAGAACCCGTACCGAAAAGGTACCGTTGTGATGGGTCGTTAAGGGCACCTGCGATGCCGACGTAATTCGTTGGTGCAGCGGAGTTGCCGTTATTCAAGTTACCACCCGGCGCATCCGATGGCAGTGGGGAGGATGGACACGCAAGGATGGCCGGTTTGAAGCCGTTCAAAGCTTGGCAGTTTTGCGAACTGGTATTCCAGAACTGTGCACCTTGGCCAGTACCGCTCATGTCGAACTTCGCGAACTCACTTTGCTGTTCCACGTGTGGCAACAGGTGAATCATCCAGCTTGGACCCCATCCGCCAGTAATCTGATTGGGAATAATCCCACCGGGGCTGCTCCCGTACGGGAACTGAGCGGCCACATCGTGAAAACCGTGCAGTGCGAGGCTCCACTGCTTCAAGTTGTTCGTACACTTGGCTCGTGCGGCCGCTTCGCGGACTTTCTGCACGGCGGGGAGTAGCAGCCCGATGAGGATTGCGATAATCGCAATCACCACGAGCAGTTCGATCAGCGTGAACCCGCGTCGCGGTGTTCCACCAATCATTTTAGAAGTGATCATGAAAGAGGCTCCGAAATAGGGATAAAGGCTAGCAACGAGAGAGAATTCAAGCTGCCATCAGACTTATCGTCACTGATGTGATTCTAACTATACTCAGAGTTGAGCGAAAAAAGAAAGAGAAATTTATTTTATTTGCCAAAATTGTGGAACTTTGGCGATGGTAGCCGAAGTGAGTGATCCCAGAACCAACGGGTTCTGGGATGCCGACGATTCAAATTATTATTGCGTGTTCAAGGTCGAGCCGTCGTCGCGGGTTGCGAGTGCTTGGAGAATATTGAACGCAGTGCTGTCTTGGATGAAACGCACGGACCCGTCGCCGAAAGCCGTATTGACGCCACCAGTGTGTGCGGAGTTCAGTGGGGTATTGTTACCGGAGTTACCGCACACTCCCGTACCGCCACAATCGCCGTTCCATCCGCCGTTGGCAGTCGAGCCACTTCCCGTGGCGTTTTTCTTGTCGTTGACCATGTACCGGACAGTGGTCACGTTAAATGCACGACCATCGCCAACGCTCGAATTGTTCGGTGCAGAGTTCGAATCCGAGAAACCCATCGCGAAGCCGTGTGGTTTCGAGGCTCGCCAATCCTGTCGGCTACCACCCGTGTCTCGCATGAAGTCGCCTTGTTCACCGATTACCATTTGGTTACTGGTACCGTCAGAGAT
>JANXNT010000076.1 GCA_025353985.1 Limnoglobus sp. | reverse complement strand
CGATTCGGGCAACCCACGCACCGCGTCTTTCGACCGCTTGGTGATGCGGACTGGTACGCGGAGTTCGGGATAAAGTGGGTCCGTTGTCGTGATGAGAATCGTCTCGTCGTGGCTGCCCATTGCGACGCCGTCCGCAATCGCAACTTCAATTGAAATCGTACCCTCTTTCGCTTCGCGAACCGCTGCCGTGAGATGCGATGAGGTCGAGGTGATCGCTTTCACGGTCAACGGCATCGCGCGGCGATCCGTGAGGACGATCGTGCTTTTGGCTGCGCCTTCCGTTGAGATCGCGAGCATCGGCGGCTTCACGTCGAGTTCCTTGACGATCTTTGCCACCAACTCGAGCGTCAGGCGTTCCTCCACAGTTGCGGAATTGATGCGATAACGCACGTTCGTTTTCCAGGTATTTGGCCCCTCCGGCTGCGTCAGCGTGTTAATTTCCACGGTGATATCGGTCGTTTCGCCGGGCTTGAGATCCCTTTTGGCGAACGACTTGCGAATGCAGCCACACGTGCCATCGAGGCCGATAATTTGCAACGGTAACGTCGACGAGGGATTCGTCACGCGATAAACCTGCCGCAACAACGGCCCGCTGCGCACGACGCCCGCATCGATCGTTTCACGATCCGCAACGAGAGTCGCAACCGGTGGCGAACTAACGATGCAAGTGGCCAGCAGAATCGAGCAGATTGCATTCATAAAGCGGCTTTACCGCGATTGGAAGAGTGCAACAAGTTCAGTTTGCGCTCTATTCGCACAATTGACACATTTTTAGTTAATTAGCCGCGACGCGCAGGCTTTGCGTAGCGGAGCGCGTAGACTTCACTCATATCCAGACTCCTCCCGAACCGGGGTGACGCGCACGAGCGTAACCCAGGGGTACGACGAGGAACGTCTAACCCTGGTCTGTCAGATTTTACCCCGTTGGGGTAAGAATTGGCTGTGCATTTACCCCAACGGGGTTCGATCTTTTAGCCCAGGGTTAGACGTCTTACGTCGTACCCCTGGGCATATCTGCAAATCGTGCAACTTCAAAATGCGCACGCGCTCCGCTACGAGGACTCCGCGTCGCGGCTAATTCCCAACTGCGCGAAACGCGACCAGGATCGTCACTGCTTCATAATCGTTGGCTGCATGATGCCTTGAATTCGCGCGCGGGGTTTGACCAAGTCGACGAGCACCGGCGATGGCGTCGAGACTTCGCTCTTGTTGCCGGCGGCATCCCATGCGGTCATTTTCAGATACACTTTCGCGCTCGGCAAGTTCGCGGGTAACTTCCAGGCGTAACTGCCGGTGTTCGGAATTCGCAGCGACACATCGCTGCCGAGGCCGGCCGCCACGGGCACGATGCTCTCGTTGCCGCCGATAACTTTCCACGGCCCCGTAGCGCCTTCGCTCCATTCCACGAGCACGACTGAATCCTTCGCCAAATTTTTGTCCGTCACCGACCATTTCAGCAACAAGGTATCGCGCTGGTTCGGTTCGGCTTCCGGTTGGAAAATCTTAATCATCGGCGGCGTGACATCGACTTGCACGCGGAAATCGGGAGCCGAACCCTCGGTTGGCAGGCTTTCGCTCAGGCCCGCCCCGCTAATCGGCACGAGGCGGAAGCCGTACGTGCCCTCGGGTTGCGGGTTGACGCGGGTATCGAGTGCCACGCGCAACGGCGATTCCTTGCCGTCGTGTTGGCTCCACTTCGACCACGATTTGCCATCGTCGCGTGTTAAATATAAATCGATCCGCGACACGCCCGATGGACCCGCATCGAGCTGGTACGGCAGCTCGAAACGCAGGAAATTCACGATCAGCGCCTTCGGCAGTTCGGGTTTCACCGGCTCGAATGCCATCGTGGGCACGGCGGGCGCAGCCGTTGGTTGCACGATCCCCGCGCCGCTCGCGATGGGCACCATCGGCGCGGGCGGCGGCGTGATTGTGGCTGCTGCGATCGGTTTCATGCCACCCGTGAGGTCGATTACCGGCGCACTCGGTCCCATTGGGAAACTCAATGGCGCAACTTGTGGCAAAATTTGCGGCGCGACAATGCCGCCCGTGTCGAGACTCGTGTTCGGCAGTGGCTGCGTGAGTGCCGGTGCGGGTGGCGGTGTGAAACTGCTCGTGCTGACACCCGCAATTTCCTTCGATTGCACGGCCACATTTCCCGCGAGATCCTCGACTGAAATGCGAACGACAATCGCGTCGTTGGCATTCGGGTTAAACCGTGCGGATCGCTTGTCCGCACTGGAAATGACCACCGCTTTCCACGCGGAATCGGCTGCGGTCGTCGGCTTCCACTCGACTTTGGTTTTCGCGTCGTTCGGGTTGCGATCCTCGACGCTCCAATCGAGCGTGACATCGTCGCCCGCACGTTGTGCCGTACGGATTTTCAGCACGGGCAGCGTCGTATCGATGAGGAGTTTTTGAATCTGCGAGCGGTCGATCTTCGTGGGATCTTCGGGATCGCGCGAGCCATTTTTGAAGACCGTCATGTTCGTCACCCAATACGTGCCGTCTTCTTTGGTGACGAACGGCAAGAATAACTGATCGGGTTTGACGCTTTCCCAGACGGTCCAGGTTTGGCCCATGTCGCTGGAAACGAGCAGTTCGATACGCGCGATTTTCGCCTGATCGGCCGGTTCGATACCTGCGAGATCGAGTTTCATCGACCGCGTCCGCATCGCTTGGTAGTCATTCGCGGGAACGGGCGATTGGCCGACCGCAAGCCCGGTCCCAAGCAATAGTAGTGCGGCGAGGTTCATATCCCATCCCCATGACCAACCCAAACGAGTAGCGGTTGTGTCGGTAATATCGACCGTCCGGCCCTCGGACTTTGCTCCAATTGAGAAAATCGGAAAAGTGGTTCAAGTCCAATACGGCCCCAGACGACATCGCCTGTGGCAAATCGCTATCGAACACGGACGTCTCACCCGTCGATTCTACCGACGCGATTTCGGCCCCGCTGGTCCACTTCGTTCGCGTTCCCTTCTCAATCGAACGTTCCGGCGATACCATGCGAGTTCGGTTCGTCGGTTGGTGGGACGGTCGCTGGCCATTCGTGGCGAGAGGAAAGTCCGGGCTTCATAGGGTGCAGTGGTGGGTAACTCCCACCCTCGGTAACGCTTGGTACTCCCGGTGCCAATCGCCAACGGGCGGGACAGTGCAACAGAAAGTAAACCGCCTGGCGGAGTTGTCAGTGGTCAGCTTTCAGTAATCAGCCGATCCAAAAGCCAGGAACACCTTGAATTTGTTCCTGGCTGATAGCTGACCGCTGATCGCTGACAGCTCCGACAGGTAAGGGTGAAACGGTGCGGGGCGCAAGCCCTTAATGTAAGAGCGCACCAGCGGCGGGGTGACCCGTCGGCTAGGCAAACCCCACTGGAAGCAAGGCCGAGCAGAGGTGAGGATCGACCCGATCCGTTTGAGCCTCGGGTAGGCTGCTCGATCGCACGGGTAACCGTGCGGCTAGAGAAATGATCGTCATCACCGCAAGGTGGGACAAAACCCGGCTTACAAGCCAACCGGCGAACCGAATCCGGGATCTTTCACACTCGAATCAGGACACAGTATGCCGCGACTCGTACTGGGCAGTCGAAACAAAAAGAAGTTGCGCGAACTCGTCGAACTGCTATCGGGCCTCATCGAGGTGACCGACCTTTCGCCGTACGCAAACGCACCGGCGGACATCGAAGAAACGGGCACCACATTCGAGGAAAACGCACGCTTGAAAGCGACGACGCTCGCGCCGCTGTTGGGCGAATGGGTTCTCGGCGAAGATAGTGGCCTCGTTGTACCGGCACTCGGTGGGCAGCCAGGCATTTACTCTGCGAGGTGGGCAGGCGACCACGGCAACGATGCCGCAAACAATTCAAAACTGTTGCAGGAACTCGCGAACTTTCACGGCGACAAACGCGCCGCGTACTACGTCAGCACGGCTGCGCTCGCCGACCCGACGGGCACCGTCGTTGCCGTCGTCGAAGGTCGCTGTTGGGGCCGCATCGCGATGCAACCGACTGGTAGTGGCGGTTTCGGTTACGATCCGCTATTCGTGATACCCGAGTATCATGCATCGTTTGGCGAACTCTCGAACACGGTCAAACACGCGCTCAGCCATCGCGGTCGTGCCATCGGATTACTTCGCCAAACGATTCGGCAACGCTTATTCGGGTGAAACCGCGATGTCACTCAACGAACTCATGTCGGACATTATCGCGTTTCGGCACTATTTGCAGTCCGAACGCGGCCTCTCTGAGAATACACTTCTCGCGTACAACCACGATCTCGAACGCTACGCGCAGTGGACGGTGATCGCGAAACTGCCGAACTATCTCGCACCAACGCTCAGCGATTTATCGCGCTACATCGCGTTCATGCACGAGGAAGAACTCGCCGCCCCGAGCATCGCCCGGCACCTCGCCGCACTGAGAATGTTCTACCGCTTCCTGCGACTCGAAGAAAAAGCCGACCCGTCGAGCGTCGAGCTTCTGGCGTCGCCGAAACTGTGGCAGCGTGTGCCGCACGTGCTATCCCCGGAGAGCGTTGATGCATTACTGAACGCACCGCGAGCGGGGGATCGCTTCTTCTTGCGCGACCGAGCATTACTCGAAACGCTCTACGCCACCGGTTGCCGGGCGTCGGAGGTCGTCGGGCTGAAACGGCACGATTTGTACCTGGATTCCGCGTTCTGCAAATGCTTCGGCAAGGGGAGCAAACAACGTGTGGTGCCGTTGGGCAAACCGGCGATTGCGTCGTTGCGGGCGTACCTCGCGGATGCGGCGACGGCGGGTGGCGAAGAGCACGTTTTCACGTCGCGGTCGGGGCAACCGCTGTCGCGAATCGTACTGTGGATGCTCGTCAAGAAATACTGCCAGCGTGCCGAACTGCCGATGACGGTTAGCCCGCACACGCTACGCCACAGTTTCGCGACGCATCTGCTCGCCGGTGGGGCCGACCTGCGAACGGTGCAAGAACTGCTCGGACATGCCTCGATTCAGACGACGCAACTCTACACGCACATCGACCGCACCCGCCTGAAAGCGATCCACAAGAAGTTTCACCCACGCGGGTGAGGCGTCGCTAATTCGCCAAGAACGTGTTGACTGCGATAGGCAGTGGGTTTTTGTATTCGCGGGCGGTGCGGTTCTTCTTCTTGCGCTCGGTTTCCATCTTGTTTAAGAACTCGATAATCATCTTCTCGGTGCCGAGTGTCGCGTCTTTGCCGAGCAAATCGACGCCTTTGAGATCCGTGCCTTTGACGGTTCGGAGGAAGGTGAAGTCGAGTTTGTCGAGCTTCGGCGACGTTTTGCCACCTGCAACCATCACTTGATTCGTGAAGTATTTACAAGACAGATCGCCTTCTTTATCTTTCTCTCCATGAACGAAGAGCATCGGCGTTTCTTTCCGCATGTCACCGTTGGTGTCGCGCCCGTGTTTCGATACCCAGCCTTCGACGGCGTTCGTACTCACACTCGGGTGTCGCGTCGGCGACAACCAGATGCCGCCACCGTAATCGCGACCGGCCGGGTCCGTACCGTAGATGCGTCCCGTTGCAGAGACGAATCGCGGGAGTAGCGCAGGGGCGACGTTCGGGAGTTTGGCATCGCGGTGCCATTCGCTGGTGATGAACATCATGCCCAGCGTGGCCGCATCGCCAGCCCCTACGAAGTAAATCGAACTCGCGTTGACTTCGCCCAAGTCGTTTTTGATGTCGATCAGCGAACGGATCGCTGCGATATCGTTGACGAGCATCGGAAAGTACGCAGTCTTCTTTTCGAAATCCTTAATCAGGATTTCCTTCGTCGTGCCTTTGGCCGCGCCCTTCATGTGCGCCTTGTTCAACGTGCTGAATACGTCGTTCTTCCAGAACATTTCGGGGATCACGTCGGTGCTTTTGCCGTGCCCGCGGAAATCGAAGCGGACGACGTTGAAGCCTTCTTTCGAGAGCGTCTTAGCAAGGCCATCCCAGTCGCCCTTATTTGGGTCTTTTCCGAAGGCGTGGAGCAATACCACGACCGAGTTATTCTTCTGAATCGCCGCCTTGTAGAACTTAACGTCGAGTTTGACCCCGTCGAAGGTGGTAATCGATTCGTCGCTCGGCGCGTCTTGCGAACGTGCCACGGGCGCGGAACTGACGAACGTCGCCAA
>JANXNT010000074.1 GCA_025353985.1 Limnoglobus sp. | reverse complement strand
GCGGTGAACGACATTAGCCGATACTGCCAGGCGTGCTGGCGGAACGCGCGACTGCCCGCCGACTGGTGGGGCGATTGCACGCAACAGGTGTTCACACGCCTGCTGGAGCGCGTCGAGCCGACGAAGTGGGAAAACGTGCTGGCACTCGAAGGCGACGAACGCAAGGAGTTCCTGCGTGCGATCGATACCGTCAAAAAGCGGACGCAACGCACGCGGAAATACCACGAACTGACGCACGATTTCGCCGATGCGCAGACGGAGGTCGCTAACGATCTCCGCGAGCGGCGGGACGAAGTCGCGTTGGCGGCGCAGAGCGTACTTAGCCCGCGACACCAGCGGATTCTCGAACTGACCGTCGGCGGATGGGCGGTACCGGAGATCGCCACCGAGTTAGGCACGACGGTCGAACGGGTCAGCGACGAAAAGTATAAGGCGATCCGAAAATTGCGGGCGCATTTTGGCGTAGTGTAAGTTTGCAGGATGTGCGATTTTCTGCCGCGAGGCGGAACGATGGGAAGTCAATTCCTAACCATCGTTCCGCCTCGCGGTTCACCGTTGTATCCAGGATTCGAGAATGGCCGACGCGACGACTCTCCCTTTCACATCGGGCACGCCGACGGGAACGCTCGGTAGCCGCACGTTCCTTGGGCTGTTGGTGGCGCAATTTCTTGCCGCGTTTAACGATCAGGCGATTCATGCGGCGGCGATGTTTTACGCCATCAACACGCAAACGATGAGCGAACGCGATGCAATCTCGCTGATGCCGATCTTGTTTTACGCACCCTGGGCGATCTTCTGCACCGTGGCGGGCTGGCTGGCGGATCGTTACTCGAAGCGCAACGCGCTCGTGTTTTGGAAGATCGCGGAAATCGGCATCACCGCGATCGCACTCGTTGGCTTCTACCTCGGTCGTCACGGCGAACCGACGCTCGGCCCGTGGCTCGTGCTCGCCACGGTGTTCCTCATGGGCACGCACTCGGCGTTCTTCGTTCCCGCAAAGTACGGCGTGATGCCGGAAATCCTGCCGCCTCACCTGCTGTCGAAAGGCAACGGCCTGCTGGAGTCGCTGTCGTTCCTCGCGGTGATTCTCGGCACGGTGTCCGGTGGCATCCTGTCGTACTTGTTCCTCGGTAACGAATACATCATCGGCGTGATCCTGCTCGGGCTGGCGATCGTCGGTGCGATTGCGAGTTCGCTGATACGCAAGATGCCCGCCGCGAACCCGACCCGCCCGTTCCCCGCCTACGTTTACGCGCCGATTGTCTCGAACGTGCGTGCCCTGCTATCGGATCCGTATCTGCGAGTGGCGGCACGCGGCATTGCGTTCTTCACCTTCGTCGTCGCCTTCATGCGTGCGGCGGTTTACATGCTCGGCGAAAGCCAGAACCCGCGCTGGGACGAACTCAAAACCAGCGTCGTCGTGGGTACCGTGGCACTCGGCATCGGCCTCGGCAGCCCCGCCGCCGGGTGGCTCTCCGGCAAGCGCGTCGAACTGCGGCTCGTGTTGCTCGGTGCGGTCGGCATGATCCTCGCGCTCATCGGGGCGGCGATGTTTATCGACAACGTGCCGGTGCTCATCGGCTGCATTATCACCATCGGTTGCTTCACCGGTTTTTACATCGTGCCGCTGTTCACGTTGTTGCAACACAAGGCCCCGAAGGAGCGCAAAGGCGAGATGATCGCCGCCAGTAACGCGGTCAACATCATCGGCGCGATTGCCGCATCGCTGTTGTTCTTCACGGTCGTCAACGTCGCGCACATCTCGGGCCTCGCCCCACCCGTGACTGGCCGTCAACCCGTTGCCACGGGCAAGCTGACAACACTGGCCCTTTCGCACGGCCGGCCCGTCTATTTCGAAGTGACTCAAGACGATGGCAGCATCGCGAAAGGGGGCACGAAGCCCGAAGCGGAAGAATCGCTGAGCCTGCGCGAAGTCGCGAAACATGTCTTCGAGGAAGGCAAAGCGACCGCGATTCTCGAACTGCACAAGGCGGTCCCCATCCATTCGCCAAACGGTTTCCGCGTCGATGTGTCGCTCTTCACCGTCGGCGATGTCACCCACTTCGACCTCGTACCGGCCGGCGAGACGCCACTACCGGATTACGACAATCGCCACCTGCCACGCTACCTGTTCTTCGGGGCGGCAGGGCTGACGTTCCTGATGTTCCTCGTACTCGTCCGCCCAATTCTCCGGTTACGTAACAGCGGGAAGTAAATGACGGAATCGCAATGGCTGACGTGCATTCATCCGCGAAAAATGCACGCCCTCGTTACGCGGAATCGCACCGGGCGTAAGCTCCAACTCATCGGTTGCGCGATGGCCCGATTCGTCTGGGATCACATCGACGAGCCGATTGTTCGCGAAGGGATTCTGGCGGTGGAGAAGTTCGTCGATGGCGAACTGTCCCATGCGGAGTATCTGCCGAAATACGAGGCCGCGCAGGCGGTCATTCAGCGTCGGATGGACATCACACTACCGACGGGAAACTTCGAACCGCTCGCCGGGATGCTCGTCGCGCAAGGCATTATCTCGGCGAATCTCGTCGTCGCCGTCGATCGCGTGTTGTTGTGGGCAGAGTTTGCCACAATGACGACCGCCGCGACGGGGAAACGCATGTTGGCTCGCGAAACCTTGAACAAACAAGCTTGCGATTTGTATCGCGAAATCGTCGGCAATCCGTTTCGCGTCTACCTTTTGCGGCCGAACTTTGCGGGTGGCGGCATGTGTTACCCCGATGGTTCGCGTTGTGTAATTTCTGAGACGGCGAAACAAATTGCGGAAGGCATTTCGCTCGACGGCGGCTTCGACCGGATGCCGATCCTCGCGGATGCGATGGAAGACGCCGGTTGCGAAGACCGCGTCATGCTCGATCACCTACGTTCGGCAACGGTGAATCACGTACGCGGTTGCTGGGCACTCGATGTGATTTTGGGACGCGACAGAAACGACGGTTCGTGATCGACATCATCTTTGTGGCAACCGTGTGCGAACACGAACACGGTGGCGATCCCGATGGCGAAACCCGCACGGCTCCAGTTGATATGCAAGGACACGCGCGGTAAGCGGACTTGTGTCGTCAGGGCAATCATTTCGCTTTCAACTCGGCTTTGAGGAACTTGATCGCGGTGCCCATCGCATCAATTGCGGGTTCGCCGCCCCAGCCATGGCCCTTACCGCTTACGGTGAGCAGTTCCGACCGCGCACCGGCAGCAATGAGCTTATCGTGAAGGCGTTCGGAGTGAATCACCGGAACAATCACATCCGCGGTGCCGTGAATGATCAGGAACGGAGCCGATTCCTTGCTGACATGCTCGATCGGCGACGCTTTCTTGTAAACGTTCGGCTGGCTGGAGTATCGTGCCCCAAGTAACGGCACCATGAACGCCTTCTCGATCCCTTCGGTTTCCGAATACAGCGACAAATCCGCTGGCCCGAAGAAGTCTACGACGCACTGCACCTGGCTCGAATAATCGTGATACAGCGTGCCCTCAAAACCCGCGGCGCTATCCGTCGTACCGAGCAACGCCGCAAGGTGCCCGCCTGCGGAGAAACCGAGTGCGGCAACTCGCGTGGGGTCCAAGTTCAGAGCTTTCGCGTTCGCACGGAGGTAGCGCACCGCCGTCTTGGCGTCTTCGATTTGGGCGGGGAACTTGTTCTTCGGCGCGAGGCGATATCCTACCGACACGCCTGCGAACCCACGATCCGCGAGCCATTCGATCAGGCTCTTTTTGCCGGTGCCGAAGTCCATATCCGCCGGCGATGGCTTCGAAAGATCTTTTCGACTGCCAGACTTCCACGCACCGCCATGGAAGCAAACCACCACGGGGTGCGGCCCTGCCCCAGCCGGTATGGCCATATCGAACTGGACTTTCTCGCCATCGAACGCCGCGTACACCACATCCTTCTGGATCCGGACCGACGGTTCCGCAGCATTCGTTGAAGTCGCAATGAGTAACCCCGCCAGGAGCACCCAAACAAAACGCAGCATGAGTGTGACCCCGAAACAGTTCCGGAACATTCGCATCACCTCTATTCTTGCACCGAGGTCAAGAGCGTGCCACGGAATTCCGAGAAGTGGCGAGTGCGGCTTCCGAATTAGTCGCGACGCGGAGTCCTCGCAGCGGAGCGCGTACGCGTTTTGAAGTTGCGGTTTTCTCATGTAGGGGCACCCCCAAGTGATGTGAAGTTAGCCTTTCTGTCTAATTTTTACGAAAACGATCATCCGGTTTCTGGTATCCACTTGCTCCACTCCGTTTCGGAGAGAGCCAGTCTTTCGGCCTGAAGGGCCGATTCTGTCAGCCCAGGTCGTAGCGAGCAAAGCGAGCGGAGGCCTGGGAAAGCAAGAGCAAACGGCTACGGTCCTGAAGGGACCGTTCAGTGTGATCCAGCCTGAACCGTCCCTTCAGGACGGGGGCTATTTTCGAAATTTCCCCAGGCCTGCGCTCGCTGCGCTCACTCCGACCTGGGCTTTCAGAACGGACCCTTCAGGCCCGAAAACCAAGAACGACAACGGTTTCGATGGCGAGGATTCCCATGTCGAAATGACACATCTGTGCCTTTGACACAACTGGTGAACCCGAACCGAGATGGCCCAGAAAACCCGTCAAG
>JANXNT010000071.1 GCA_025353985.1 Limnoglobus sp. | reverse complement strand
CATCCGAACGCAGCCCCGTCTTTGCCAGCGACTCTTTCTCGATCTCGCCGAGGACCGCACGCCGTGCGGTCGCGGCCTCTGCCGCTTTCAACTCCGGCTTCACGGCGGCGTTCACTCGTGCCGTCACATCTTGTATCGACTGCAAGACGTTGAGTTCGAGATCGGGGCACTTCCTCTCGTCGGCTCGCACCTTCGCGGAGAAGCCATCGCGGAACAGGTCGCTCGTCGGCGTGCTGAGTTTTTGAAGTGCGTCGGCGGCAATGTGGTGGTTCGTCACGATCAACCCGTTCGCCGAGACGAACCCGCCGGAGCCGCCGTTGTTGAAGCGGACCGAGGCTTTCATCGCGCGTTCGAGCCACGCGTCGTCGAGCGTGAAATCGTACTTCGCCTGCAGCGCCTTCCGCGGCGGATCGCTGAGCAGCCACATTCCTTCGTCGGCAAACGCCATCGTGCCCCCGGCCAGTAACAGCAGCATCGCAAGAATTCGGTAAGCCATCGGTGGTTCCTCCTACTCGTGTTATATTTTTTTTCGACGTAAGTCCGAATTGCGAGATCCGATTGACAAGCTTGGCTTGATCGGTGACAATTTGCAAATCGCCTTCCTAACACATCGCGGAGACGTCATGGACCACGACCAGCGATTCAAGTCGTTGATCCGCGAATTCTTCCCGCAGTTCATGCAACTCTTTCTGCCGAAGTGGGCCGAGGAGTTCGATTTCACCACAACCGAGTGGCTCGATAAGTAAGTATTGCCCGACCCTCCCGAGGGCGAACGTCACATTCTCGACCTCGTCGCGAAACTCCGCACCGTCGAGAATCTCACCGCACGCACAACGGCCACAGCCGATGAATGGCTTGCAATGGTCCACGTCGAAATCGAGGCCGAAGATCGGACGACGAGTCTCAAACCGCGACTGCCGCGATATTACCACCACCTTCGCGACAAGCACCGGTTGCCCGTATTGCCGATTGCGTTATATCTCAGTGTCGGCATGGACGGCATCGGTGAAGACACGGTAATCGAGTACTTCGGCACGATGGAAGTGATGCGATTTCGCTATTTGTACGTTGGGCTGAAGTCGCTCGATGCGTTAGAATACGCTCGGGGAAGCAACTTGCTCGGCGTCGCGCTGTCCGCGTTAATGAAAGCCGAACCCGATCAATGGCCGATGATCGCCGCAGATGCATTACTCAAAATCGCCGACGCGTCGATCAACAGCCAGCAGCGATTTTTACTCAGCGATTGTTTGCAAGCCTACATAACGCTCGACGCAGCGAACCGCGAGCGATACCAGGAAATCACCAAGGCCGAACCGTACTCAAGGATTCACGCGATGAACAAAACACCTTACGACAACGGCATCGAACTCGGTATCGAACGCGGTATCGAAAAGGGCCGCGAACAAGGAATCGAAGTCGGTCGCGAACTCGGCATTGAAAAAGGCATCGTTGTCGGCAAGGAGAAGGCTCTGCGCGATGTCGCAATTGCACTGCTCGAAAGTAAGTATCGTGCGGTGCCGAAGCCGTATCTTGAGCGTATCGGCACGCTCGGTTACGACGAGTTGCTGGCGATGGTCGTTCGCATCCCCAATGCCACGTCGATGGAATCGCTGTTTCCTTCGACTTTGACTTGAGTGTCCAGTGGCCCTCTTCTGTGAGGGCCACCGAGTTTGTCCCTAACTTTCTCATACAGCTGGGAGTTTGCCAGTCTTAATCGCCTTGGCGGTCACAAGATTGATGAACGCGTTCCACAATCGCACCTTGCGTTCAGAATCCATGCCGTCGTTTGTAGGACTTTCGGCTTTACGTGACCCATCCGCATCGAGAAAGGCTGATTCACGGTTTACACTTAAACCGTTCGTTTCGTTTTGTCTGCCACGTGAACGTACTATACTCTGTTTTGCTGACTTTCGCGTAATCCATTGGTCTGCACTTAGCTTAACAGCCGCAAAATCGATCTCGAATTGCACTGAAATGGCCAGATTCGGCGTCTCTCAACTATCGTTCGGAGTCTTGTGCCAGTGTCGGTTCGCTCGTATCATTTCCACAAGCGTCTATTTCGTCGGTTTTCGTCG
>JANXNT010000051.1 GCA_025353985.1 Limnoglobus sp. | reverse complement strand
GGTGGCTTCTTCGTTAAAAGTCCGCCTGTTACCAGCACTTAATCGTAGGTGTGCCAAATACGCTTGCTGGCTTGGTAGTAAGTTCTCGCATGTCCATCTGAAGCAATGTCGTATGAATGAGGATGCTTTTCGCCCAAGTGCCGCCACCCGCAATTGTAAAGCCTCACGCGGCGAACATCCGCGTCGCTATGATGTGATTTCCGACGAGATCGCTCGCGATCCCGAAATGCGTACAGCTTCCTTTCAAAAAGGTCGTCGAACGGCTCGGTGTTGAAGTCGCCTAAAGCGATGTAATTACGAGGTAACGCGGGTGGTTTTCTTGGCATCATGTATCCGTATACATCACCTCTTAATGCGTCAGCGACACGCCCACGATGCTCTTGCGAAACGATTTCATCGAACGCTGGCCAGTGGCAAAATGCAAACCGAATATGACATTCGACTCTGAGCAATTCAACAATCAGCATCGGGCGCGTCGTCAGCGGAACATCGGTTGCAAAGATCGGCGGTTTTCGACTGAATCCAACGTTCCTTTTGACAAAGGCAACAATCTGAAAGTCGTTTTCATCATTCGGTTGAGAAAAAATCACTTCGTAATTGCGGAGTCGAGACGCCTTAAATTGCTTCGGCCGCCTTGCGGGTGATCTCGCAAAACCCGATCAGTTCTGGCAAACGTCCGCCGTACATCGCAGCGAGCGCCATCTTCGATTCGTCGAAGTTTCTCCGAGTACGCCGCCTGCGAACTCGGCCAACGCTTGATGCTTGCCATCGCCGTCTCGAAATGCGCGAAGTCGCAGACGTTCCACCAGAGGAATCGCAACTCGCTTATCTTGAGCATATTAAACGCGGCCTCATTCACGGATCGTGCGGTCTCAGCATCTTACCCGAATGCGATCCGGTTTGCGAATCACTGCGTTGTCGGGCGGTGTTCGCTACATTATGTGTTCTTCCGCACTGATGAGGTTTCTGCGATGCCGTTTGAGAAGGTTGAGACGCAAGTCGATTTCCCCGCGCTGGAGCGGCAGGTTCTGACGTTCTGGAAAGCGCGTGGCATCTTCGAGAAGCGCAAGGCGCTCAACGTCGGTAAGCCGCCCTGGTCGTTCCTCGATGGACCGATTACCGCGAACAACCCGATGGGCGTCCACCATGCGTGGAACCGCACGTACAAGGATGCCTTCAACCGCTATTTCTCCATGAATGGCCGTGAGCTGCGCTACCAGCAGGGCTTCGACTGCCAGGGGCTGTGGGTCGAAGTCGAAGTCGAAAAATCGCTGAACTTGAAGAGCAAACGCGATATCGAAAACCTTGTCCCCGGCGACGTCAAGGCAAGCATCGACACCTTCGTGCAAGCCTGCAAAGACCGCGTTAACCAGTTTGCCCGCGTGCAAACCGAACAAAGTATCCGCCTCGGCTACTGGATGAACTGGGACGAAACGGACGAAGATTGGGCGAAATCGCCCGACGATCGCAAGTCGTATTTCACGATGTCTGAGACGAATAACTACACGATCTGGAGTTTCCTCAAAAAGTGCCACATCAAGAAAATGCTGTACCGCGACTACGACGTGATGCCGTGGTGCGGGCGGTGCGGTGTGGGCATTTCTGAACAGGAAATGAAGGAAGGTTACAAACTCGTCGAGCACCGCGCTGCGTTCGTGAAACTGCCACTGCGGGATAAACCGGGCGAAAATTTGCTCGTCTGGACGACGACACCGTGGACGCTGACGAGCAACATCGGCGCGGCGATCAACCCGAAGCTGACGTACCTGAAGGTGAAGCTCAAGGACGAAATCTACTACCTTGCGAAGGGCGTGTTCAAACAAGATCGCATGGCCAGCAGCAGTGCGGAGGACGATGCGGAACCTGCGGATCGCAGCGCGAAGAAATCGAAGCGCGAGTGGATCGACGGGGTTCCGAACCTGAACAGCATCGAACAGATGTTCAAGTCGAAAGCGGGTAAGGGCGGCACGTACGAAATCGTCGGCGAGGTGAAGGGCGAGGAGATGCTCGGGTGGGCGTACGCTGGCCCGTTCGATGAACTGCCCGCGCAGCAATCGGCGTTCGGCTTCCCGGCGGAAGTCGCGAAGATCGTGCAAGATAATGGCTGGTGCCCGAAGGTGACGGGGGCGGCCGCACACCGCGTAATTAGCGGTGGCGACGATGTCAGCGAGAGCGAAGGTACGGGCATCGTGCATACCGCGCCGGGTTGCGGTGGCATCGACTTCACGTGGGGCAAGGCGAACGGCCTGCCGCCGGTTGCGCCGATCGGCGACGATGGCTGTTTCCACGAAGGCTTCGGCACGCTCGTCGGTAAGAATGCGGCAGACCCGGCCACCGCCGATGCCGTGTTCGAAGAACTCAAAAAGAAGGACGTGCTGTTCGCGTCCGAACGCTACGTCCACCGCTATCCGCACTGCTGGCGTTGCAAAACCGAACTGCTGTATCGGCTCGTCGACGAGTGGTTTATCGACATGGGCGAACGGCTGACGACCGACGGTTTTCGCGGCGAGATTGTGAAAGTCGTCGATCAAGTCACGTTCCTTCCGGAGAGCGTCAACGGCCGG
>JANXNT010000027.1 GCA_025353985.1 Limnoglobus sp. | reverse complement strand
GGTGCGTCGAAAGCATTTTGCGGAGGAATTGCGGCGAATATTCGCGCGTATCGAAGTACGGGTACCAGCGGTGGCTCGTCGATGCGATGGCGATCCGCTTCGGGCTGATCGACGCAATCACCTGCGAGATGATCTGGAAGTTCCCGCCGCCCGTTTTGACATCGATATTTCTCTTCCAGTTCTTGTCGTAATCGCCCGCCGTGAAGTTACCGAACGGCAACGGGTTGCCACTTTTGAGGCGAACTTCGCGGTTGTATTCTTTGTTCTCCGGATCGCCTTTGACGTTGTCGATCGCCTTGCCGATTTGCTTCTGGTGCAGGCTGAAAATGATCCACTTCGCACCATCCTCGATGATATCGAACCCCTTCGCGGCCGGGATGTTGACCGAGATGCCGTTCTCGCCGTCGTTGATCGTTTTTTGTTCCTTGAACCGCCGTCCCTGGATCGTGAAACCATCTTTGAAGATGACGATATCGACCGCCGACGCCGTCGTTGCGGCAACGGCCAGCACGCCAAACGCCAACGCTGCCAACAATCGACGGGGTAACCTGCGTGTCGTATTCTCAGTCGTCATGTGCGATTCCTTTCCGGTTCCGTCACCGTGGGTGAACCCCGATTATTGCAGACGGTTCCAACAATCTTTCATCGAATCCGTTGCGTTTCCAACTGAACGTCGCGAAAAATTTCATTCTCGATTTGTGTTGGAGCCTTTGGTGATTAAACTACAAACGCGACAACCGACATAATGTTGGAGACGAGTATGCCCATTCAGTTTCGTTGCCCCGCCTGCGAACGGACGCTCTCGATCGCGCGTCGGAAGGCCGGAACGTCGGTCAAGTGCCCGCAATGCGCTGCGATGGTGATGGTGCCCGCAATGGCGGGCGTCGCGATCGAATCGAGCGAACCGAGCCATAAGCGTCTGACCGTTATTCAGCCGGAAATCGTCAACACGTCGAACCAATCGCCCGCCAAAGTGAAAACGCGAGCGAATGTGCAAAGTTCCGCCACCGAGAAAGTGGATTCGATGCCACTTTTCGAACGGCCCGATTTCGAATCGCTGTTGAACCCGGCGTTGGCACAAGCGAAGAACGAATCGCAGCACAAACCGCGTCCCGCAGAAAATTACGCGCCCGCACCGATTGCGCCAGTTGCGCCACCTAGCGAACCCGAGACGCCTGTACCGGTTGTTGTCGATAATCATCTCATCATGTCCCGGCGAAAACTCGCGATGATCGCAACAGCGATTGCCGTACTAATCGGCATTTCGTTCGTTGCCGGTTACTTCCTCGCGTCGGCCACACTTCCACCGAAGAAGCCCACGAATACGGAAACGATCACGCAATAACCACGCGAGTTGAGTCGCTTCGTAGAATGAGCCGGAGTCAACTTCCATAGCGAATAGGGGCGGACACTTTGCTCACCGCACGCGGTTTGTGGTGCTTGATCGTTGCCGGGGCGGTGACGCTGATCGGGTTGACGACGATCGGCGTCGAGCATCCGATCGTCGCGATCCTCGGCATCACGCTGCTTGTTTGGTATCTCGTCGAGGGTTTGCTGTTCACACTTCGCTTTCGCTCCACGCTCGGCAAGATCGATGTCGTACGGGAAATTTTGCAAAATGGCCGCGTGGTATCGAACGCCTGGTCCGGGATCGCCTGTACCGTGCGTGTAACGGTGACGAACCGCGGCAAGGCGATGTGGCCGTTGGCGATTGTGATGGATCGCACGCCGGAAGCACGCAAGATTCACGGTGGTTACACCGAGCAAACCATCGAATTTATTCCGAATGTTCCGGTCGTGATCGAGTACGAACTCAAGTCGTCCGGGCCGGGAATCTATCGTTTCGAGGGTGTGGAAATTCGCGTCGCCGACCTCGCGGGGTTCTTTTACAAGCGAATCTTTCTGCGCCGCCCCGTCGACATTTTAATTCTGCCGCCACTCACCGATAGCGAAGGAAAACAGCGTGCGGACAAGCGTTTTAACACGCTACCGCCACCGGGTATCCACCGGCTACGAAGGCCAGGGAGCGGCAGCGAACTGTTAGACTTGCGCGATTACATTGCGGGCGATCCACCGAAGATGATCGCGTGGAAGGCGTCCGCGAAGAAGGACAAACTTATCACGAAGGAACTCGAAAGCGACATCCCCGTTCGCTGCACGTTGTTCCTCGATACCTCGCAAGCGATGCGGCTCGGCCCCGTTAGCGAAACGCCGCTTTGCCGATTATCCGAAGTCGCATCGAGCATCGCCCAAGCCGCTGCCGCGAACCGCGACCTCGTCGGGTTGACGCTATTCGACGAAGCCAAATTCGACGTGTTGCCCGCCGCACGTAACACCGTTCACACGATCCGGCTCCTCAGCAAACTCGCGGACGCATCGGCCCAGCGACCCGACCCCGGCGGGCAAGAAGTCAAGCCAATCGTTCGCATCGCGTATCCGCTCGCGCAAGAACTGTACCCGGACCTCTTCGACCGCGGCCTGAACTCGCAGCCATGGGGCCTGTTTTGGAAGCCGCTACTCGACACGCGCTGGGGCTGGCTCGCGTGGATTCCCGTGCTGTTCTGTCTGATTATGAGTTTGCCAGGGATACTTGGCATTCAATTTTGGATGATGGGTTCAATCCCAAAGCCACTCGCAGGAATAATGCCGAATTACTTCGACTACATGCGAGTTTGTTCGCGAATCGTGCTCCAACTGCCTGGAACAGGTTACCGATTAGTCAACGTGGTTCTGTTTTTAATCGGTACACTTTTGATTATGTATTGGCCGATCACGTTGACCGTCATCGTTTGGTTCATTCACGGCATTCGCGGTTTCTTTTCACCGCACGCGCCGATTCGGCGGAAACGCAAACAACTCGGGGCGATCTTCACGGTGCTCGATGGTGGCACACCCGCGACGGTCGAACGCGACATTCACGACGATGAGTTTTTCGCGGCACGGGCCGGAAAGTTCCTCGCCGATCATCACGTCGAAGTTCCGGTGGCACTTTACGATGGTAATGGTCGTTACCGCTTCCGCAGCGAATCGAAAGCGGTGGTGCTGCAAAATGCGATACTCGGCTCTGTGTCTCGTGCGCGCGACAACGAATTGTTCGTGATCCTCGCGGACCTAACCGAACTTGGCGACGATATGGCAGCCGTGCTGAAAGCGGTACGGGTGGCGCGCAGTCGGCACCACCATGTGATGGTCATCGTGCCGTGGCCGAGCGATGTACCCGCACCGGACCCTGGCGAAGCGAAAGATATCGACCCGATGGAACTTCTTCAGGTGTCGAAGCTCGTCCAGATCGCACTCGTGCGCGGTTATCAAAAGCGTTACGAGAAACTGCAAAAGGAACTCGTGCGCGTCGGTGCGACGGTACTGCGCGTGACGGATCGCGACCCGATTCGTGCGATTCTCGACCGGCTCGACCGCGTTCGCGGTGCGAGGAGTCGCCGATGACGTACCCGAACAGCTTACCCGTGTACTTGAAAGTCCTGCTCGACGAGCGGGTTCGCGGCTACGTGATGGTCGCCGGGTGTGCGTTAATTGCGATATTCGTCATTCAGCTCAGTACCGGCTCGCTGATTGCGGGTGGCCTCCCGATGCTGATCGGCA
>JANXNT010000743.1 GCA_025353985.1 Limnoglobus sp. | reverse complement strand
CACATCGCATCGACGAGTTCCGCCGCCGCTTCTTCAAAAATGTCGGACGCAGTATCCGTATCGCGCCGCGTATGAATCCCTTCGGACAAGCATTCGCCGTACAGAACCTGCCCGCACGGGTGCCCGCAATTGGCCGCCTCTTTCCACGCACGAAACCGCGTTTCGGCCGCTACTTCGAGGTGCGCAGGCACATCGCCACCCCGGCGCAACACTCGTGCGTACTCTTTATAATCGGCCTGGATCGCCGCCTGTTGTTGTTCGCTAAGCGAAGTCATCGTGTCGGGCATAGTGCAACCGAAGTTCGGAACGCGGGTGTGGCAAAGTGAATTTAGTGCGCAAGTCGCCATCGTGCGTGCGGGCCTTCGCAGAAGTCGCATCCGTCCGAATCTGATACGATATCTCCTCTGATGCAGACCGCACTTTCGAACGGACGGAGAGACATCGTGCCGATTCTCATTCAGTGCCCGAACCCCGTTTGTGCGGCGTCGTCGTCCGTTCCGGATGCGCTCAACGGTCGGGGCGTGAAATGCAAGCGGTGCGGCACGCCGTTCAAGGCGACGCCGACGCTCGATGGCGAGTCGAACGAAACACAGAAAAGTAAGCCGAGTTCGTCCGGCAATCCCTTCCCGACGCTGCCTGCCGAGTTTGGCCGCTACCACGTGACGAAACTCCTGGGCCGTGGCGGTATGGGGGCCGTGTACCTCGCACGGGACACGCAACTCGGCCGGCAGGTGGCGCTGAAGTTGCCGAGTTTCGATGCCTCCGACACGCGGCGCGTGGAACGCTTCGTTCGCGAAGCTCAAGCGGCGGCCGGGCTGATGCATCCGAACATTTGCCCCGTTTTCGACGCGGGGAAAATCGACGGCCGGCCGTTCATCACGATGGGGTACATCGACGGAAATTCGCTCGATTCGCTCATCGATCCCGACGCACCGATGGACCCGACGCGCGCAGCCGGGTTCGCCCGCAAGGTCGCCGCGGCACTGCACGCCGCACACGAAACGGGTATCGTCCACCGCGACTTGAAGCCCGCGAACGTGATGCTCACCGCCAAAGGCGAGCCGGTCGTGATGGACTTCGGCCTGGCGAAGCGCGTGGCAGAAACCGATGCAAACGAAGCGAAACTGACCCACGATGGGGCCGTCATGGGCACGCCGAGCTACATGGCCCCGGAGCAAGTGAAGGGCGAACTCGAGCGCATCGGCCCGGCGACGGACGTGTATTCGCTCGGCGTCATGCTGTTCGAAATGCTCACCGGGCGCACGCCATACACCGGCCCGCTCGGCATGGTGATGGGGCAAATCCTCATCGCGCCGGTGCGTCGGCCATCGGAGTTGCGCCCAGAGACCGACCCGCAACTCGACGACGCCTGCCATCGCGCGATGGCGAAAGACCCCGCCGACCGCTTTCCGAACATGGTTGCGTTCGGGGCCGCACTCGACGAGTTTTTGCAGGGGCCAAACCCCGCGTCGATCTCGGTATCGCTGCTGGATATGAAAGCCCCTGCAACGCCATTCGCCGACCTCGGCTATGACCTGGTCAACGAGCCTCCGGCAGAAACCAAAAAAACGCGAACGAAAGTGGCAAAGGCCCCGTCGCGGTTGCCGCTGTACATCGCGGCTGGCGTAATCGGACTTCTGCTAATCGTCGCTGGCGTCTTGATGACCATCAAGACGAAGCACGGCGACGTGGTCATCGACCTCGGCGACAACGTGGCCGGTGTCGAAGTGAAAATCGACGGCGCACGGGTGGAACTCACCGGCATCGACAAGCCAATCACATTGACCGCCGGCGAACACGGCCTCACCGTAACCGGTGCCGACTTCGAGACACTGGCGCAGTCGTTCACCGTGAAAAAGAACGAGAAACAAGTCGTGAAAGTGACGCTGAAGCCGAAGGCGGTGGCAGTGGCAGCGGTTGTACCGCAAGTCGGTACGAATACGCTCTGGCCGGAACTCACGGCGGCGGGCGACTTTGTCCCCTTGTTTAATGGCAAAGACTTGACGGGATGGGTAAGCGAGAAGGGTGGGATCGGGAACTGGGTTGTCGCTGATGGGGCAATCACGTGTACAGGACCAATCGACAATCTGTACGCGGTACGAAACGACTTCGCAGATTTTCACCTTCGCGCGGAAGTGAAAATCAATCGAACGGGTAATAGTGGCATTTTTTTTCGTGCAGGTAAACCTCTCGACAAGGGCGACGACTACGAAATGAATATTTGGGCGTTTCCGGATCAGCAAAAATACGGCACACTTTGGGGCCTTGTACCGAGCACAGACAGCTTCTTGAAGCCGGATACTTGGGCGACCCACGAGATCATCGCGAAAGGCAACCGAATCAGACTTTTCATGGATGGCAAAGAGACTGCTCGGTATGTGGAGGAGCGACCGGGCCGTAAGTCAGTCGGGTATCTCGCCTTGCAGCACTGGTCTGCGGATACGAAAGTTTTCTTCCGCAAAATCGAAATCAAAGAAGTTCGCTTATCCGGCAACACGCCACCACCCTTACAGCCACTCGCACCAGTCGCCGGTTTCACCCCGCTGTTCAACGGCAAAGACCTCACCGGGTGGGCCGCGGACGGCGACTGTACAGACGCCGAGTGGAAAGCCGACGCGGGGGGCATCGCGATTGCCGGTGGCCCGCAGCCGACGTGGGGGTTTTTGCTCGGCAAACAAGATTACACCGACTTCGTCTTGCGAATGCAGTTCCAGCAAAAGACAGAAGCGGCCAAGAGCGGCATTATTTTCCGCGGCGTGCCCGGCATGCGGGTCGGCAAACTGCCATATCAGTGCAAGGTGAACTTGCAAAATGCGGACAACAGCGGGGCCACTCTGTGGGGGAGTAAGTCGGAGTACAAGGCACCGGACAAGCCTGCGAAACTGAAGCCAGTCGGAGAGTGGAACGACGTGGAACTCGACCTGCGGGGCCAAATATTGAAGGTTACGATCAACGGCGATCTCGTTCAGACGATCGACTTCGATGCATACGCGAACCAACCGACCGCCCTCGCGGCGCTGAAACGCCCCGCCGGTCGCATCGGCCTGCAAAAGCATTTGGGAGACGTAAAGTTCCGCAACATCGAGATCAAGGAAACCGCACCGGCCGCAGCAGGTCTGGCCCCAGAGAATTCTGAATGGGCGGGTGCCGGTATGTTGAAAAGCGACAACAGAGAACGAGCGGTCGGCGGAACGTGGACGTTCACCGAACGTCGCGGCGATGCGTTCAAAGCCCTCTGGCGTTCAGGTACCGACTTCAAGATCGTCTTTGAAGGCACCGTCAGTCCCGATGGTCGCCTCACCCTTCAAGCGCGAGAACAACTCAGGCCGACTGAGAAACCGCGGGAAGAAGTCAAAGGCATTGGCGAACTTGCGGGCAATCGGATGACAGTGGTGGTCGAAGAAAACAAAAACAAAGATGTGACGCGGGTCGAATTCAAGCGGCTGCCGGACGCAGGCAAAGATTTCAAATTTCAAGGACGATGGAAATGCAATCACGTACCGAGAAACTGGAACGGGTTTTGCACGATTACAGACGACAAAAGTTTATCCTCACATAACGGATCTCCAGGCAGCTATACGCGAGACGGTGGCCTTTTCAT
>JANXNT010000004.1 GCA_025353985.1 Limnoglobus sp. | reverse complement strand
CTCCTGGAGAAATTCGGCGTGACGCAGATTCGCATCGTCGATGGTGGCTTGCCCGGTTGGAAAGCGGCCAAGTTGCCGGTCACGCAAGAGTACTTCGGCAACCCGAAGGGCGATCTCCCGGAGAAGGGGCATCCCGAAATCGCCCTGACCGTCGACGATGTTTTGAAGCGCAAGACGGGTGCGATTCTCCTCGATGCGCGGCCGATCAACGAGTATCTGGGCGACGACGAAATTTGGTTGCGAAAGGGGCACATCCCCGGCGCGATCAGCTTTCACTGGGCACGGCTAATGGCGAAGGACAACACGCACCAATTCTTGCCGTTCGAGAAGGTCCAAGCCGAACTGGAGGCGGCGGGGTTGAACGCGGACAAGGAAATCCTCGTCTATTGCGGCACGTCGCGCGAAGGCAGTTTGTTGCGGTTCTACCTCAAGCACGTCGCCAAGTTCCCGAACGTCCGGCTCTACGAAGGTTCATGGAAAGAGTACGCCCATCTGAAAAAACACCCGGCGGAGTTGAGGGAAAACAAAGCGAAGCGTTCCCCATGATGCTCGCGATGATCTTGCTCGCGGTCGGCTTCGTGGCCTTCACGAACGGCGCGAATGCCAACTTCAAAGGGGTCGCGTCGCTCTACGGAAGCGGGACCACCACGCTCCGGCAGGCGGCCTACTGGGGCACGGCCACCACGTTTGCCGGGTCGCTATGCGCGCTGTTTGCATCCGATGGCATCCTCGCCGCGTTCAGTGGCCGCGGCTTGGTCTCAGATGCGTTGGTCACCTCGCGTGAATTCGTTTTGGCCGTGGCGCTCGGGGCGGCACTGACGAGTTTTTTGGCGACGCGGTTCGGCTTTCCGGTTTCGACGACGCACTGCCTCGTGGGCGCGTTACTCGGTGCGGCGCTCGCTGGCGATGGCCAAGTAAACTTCGCGGCATTGGGGGAAAACTTCTTCTTGCCGCTCGTTTTCAGCCCCGTGATCGCAGCCGTGGCGGGGGCAGTCGTTTACCCGATCCTCAAAGTCTGTCGACTCGTGCCGGACCAGCGCACGCGCCATTTGGATCGAATGCATTTCCTTAGCACCGGTGCGGCCAGTTTCGCACGTGGTTTGAACGACACGCCGAAAATGGTCGCACTGATGCTCGCTGTACCTGCGATCCATCTTCACGTCGCATTTTTAATCGTGGCCGTAGCGATCGCTCTCGGTGGTTTGCTCGACATCGACCGTGTTGCGGAAACGCTCGGAAAGAAAATCACTGGGATGAACGCCGGTCAGGGATTCGCAGCCAGCCTCGTGACGGCGGTGCTGGTAGCGACGGCGAGTTTCCACAGTTTGCCCGTCAGCACGACGCACGTGAGCGTCGGCTCATTGACCGGCATGGGCTTCGTCACGAGGCAATTGCACAGCCGAAAAATCGCGGAGGTGTTGTTCGCCTGGGTGACAACCGTGCCAATCGGTGCGGTTCTCGCCGCCGTGGCCTGCTGGGTCGTCAGCCGATTTTAAAGAGTCACTTCGTGAAGCGGATGCAGCCGACTTCGCCTTGCGGAAGTGCGTCGAGTGTGGCTTTGTGGGTTTCGATCCAGTCGGCGAGGAAGCGAGTCGGTCCGTCGTCGCTGGTGGTTTTCGCCAGCAGCCGTTGCGCTTCGCGCCAGTTGCCGCCTTCGAATGCCCTTCGCGATCGTTCGTAGTTTTCGAGCACAGACCAGGCCGGTTTCTCCGCACTATCCGGGAAGATTTCGAAAATGCGAATCGCGTCGGTGAATCCCGCCGGGACGACACGCGCGAGTTCTCGGTAACCGATGTCGGTTTCCAATGACTCGGATAGTTTGTCTTCGAGAACGGCACGATCCGCGAGCACGCGGACGCCGAACGCTTTCGTCATCGATTCGAGCCGCGACGAGAGATTCACGGTGGGGCCGAAGACATCGACTTTGTGCATGTCGAAGTTGCCCATGCGTCCGACGATGGCCGGCCCGTGCGCGATGCCGATACCGAAGCCGAGACTGCCGACGCGATTGCCGCGAGCAAGGGTATGCTGGAAGCCTTCGTGGATAGCGCGTGCAGCCCGAATCGCACGGGCACGCTGATCCGCATATTGCGTCGGCCAGCCCCAGAAGCCCATCACGGCATCGCCGATCAAGCCGCCGATCACGCCGTCTTGCGTGACGATCGCGCGGCTCATCAATTCCAGCGCCTGAAGCACGACACCATTCCATTGCCGCTGCAAATCGTCGGTCGGTTCGGACAAGCTACACGAGCCGCGAATGTCGCAAAACAGCACCGTCACGGTTCGTGCGACGGGTGCGAGCAGTTCGTCGAAATTCGGCCGATCGACGAGCGGCCGCACCGGCTTCGGCAAGAACTTGAGGAGCGCGCGATAGCGGGTGTTCGTCTCGCGTAGGTCGTTCAAGGAGCGATAGACTTCGGCGAACAATGCGGCGACTTGCCGGGCTTGCGGGAGCGTGCTGGTGCCGCCGCCACCGGAGAGATAAATCGCGTGGCGGGGGTCGTCTTGGCGGGTCGATCGGATCGGGGCACACACCGCCCAGTCGAGGTGCGCGACCGAGGTAAAACCCGATTCCGTCGCCGCCTGACGCGAATATTCGACGACTTCCTGCGTTTTCAATGCGTTACGAACGACGGTGTTGCTGAAGCCGAACACGGCAGGATCGCGCGCTTCGAACTCGATTTCGCCATTCGGGCGCAACACCGCAATGCCCATCTCTGCCGCCGTGGGAAACGCGATCCGCATGCCCTGTACGAACTGCGCGTGGAACTGATGATCGACATCCGAAGGGCGAAATCGGGAAACGACTTCGGTCAGGCCGTTGATGAGAACATCTTCGAGCGAACCGGTCCCTTGCCGAGCCGATTCGATCGACCGCGTCGCATATTCGCGCTCGGTTTCGGCCAACGTGAACGTGAACGGCCCGATCTGGAACGCCTGATCTGGCTCCAGTTCCATCACGTCGCTCGTTTGTTTGTTCGGGCCGTATATCCGGTTCGACGGTCGCCTCGGCGATGTGCGAATCTCGACCTTCATGCGCAATCGGCCCGGTAGCCACGTAACCGCGACGTGTCGCCAGCTGATCGCACGAACCGAATCATCGGGAACGGAGTCGACCCCCTCGAATACCTCGCGGTCGGACAGCGATTGTTCGACGGTCCCTTCGGGTGCCGCCCCCGCACGGCCGATGGTGATCTTCTGATTCGCCCGCAACGGATACTTCCACAAGATGACCGGTTCGCCATCGTCGTCTTGCGGCAAGTATCGAGCGACGAGAACAGCCATCGAACGAACTCCTGAAGTTACGCTGTTTAGCCGCGACGCGCAGGCTTTGCGTAGCGGAGCGCGTACGCATCACCCCGATTCGAGGGGATTGCCGGTATGTGGGTGAAGTCCACGCGCTCCGCTCCGCAAAGCCTGCGCGTCGCGGCTAATTGCAACCCCTGGCACGATCTAATCTGCGGACGCGATGTTTCGCAGCATTCGGAACACGCCGAACCACAGGAACCCGGCAATCGCTGTAAATGCGAGTAGCGCGATGCCGCCCGCACGGATGAGGTTGCTCGATAAATCGTCGACGGGCTTCATGGCTTCGTCGGCGTTTTTTGCCACGACGACGTGCCACGGCAGGACGTCTTTGTTCGTCGATTTTTCGAGTGGCTGCAACTCTTGCTTGACCGCAATGAGCCGCGTTTTCGCGTCCATCGGGTCTAGGACTTCGGCTAAGTTTTCCCGCTGATCTTTCGGTATCGTGCCGAGGAATTCCTTGTACGAAGGGATGTTTTTCGGATCGCTGACGGCGGCGGCGATGTTGTTCCGCCAGACGAGTTTGCCGCGGCCATCGATCACCCACACCAGCGAGCCGAGTTCTTTCGGCGCGTGAGAATCTTCCGCATTCGGGGCTTTCTCGACGCCCGCATTGTTCAGCCAATCGGCGAGATCTTTGCGAACTTCGATCGCGCACGTGATGAGTCCCACGACCTGTTTGTCGTTGGTAGGGGAAAACAACGGCTGCGAAACTTCGACGAACCACGGGTTCTTCTCGCGGGTCGATTGGTACACCGTGGAAATGTGCGGGGCGGTGATTGGTGCGAACTGCCCTTTGCGATTCTCTGCGGTGTCGGGCAAATCTTTCCCGTTGAAGTAGTCGCGAAACGCAAAGTTTAAGCCGCCGCTTTCGATCTGCACGTCGTCTTTCCACGGCGACTTGATCGTCCAGAGTGTGGCCTTCGCGTCGTTATCTTCACAGCCGGCGAAGGTGTAAGCGCGGCGATCCGCGTTGATGAGAATCCCTGCGCCGAGAGTCGTGAATAGCTTTTGTTCTCCGCCGCGCCGATTGACTTCCCGGAGCCAGTCGGCGGCGAACTTGCGGTCGGTTTCGTTCCAGACGAATGGCGGTGGCAGCGAACGATGCTTGTATTTTTCGACCGCGCTCGCCAACGCTTTCCGGGCCGGTACGGATTCCGGCGAAGCGACTTGGTTTTTGAGGAACACCGCCCGCTCTTGCAACCGCGTTTCGAGCGTTTCGGCGGCGACTTTCCCCAAGTCGGATTGCCCCGCTACGATCTCTTTCATCAGGCTCTTCCGGCTCTCGCCCACCGTGCGGATGTGGATTTCCCGTGCGGCAACCAACGTCGCAATCGCGCAGACAATCGTGGCGAGTAACCCGAGTTGCAAGATCGGCCGACGCTTCTGCCGCTGCTTGCGCGCTCGCAGTGCTTCGAGAATATCGCTGGCATCGTCGTGGCGTTCGCTCTCCTCGGTGGCGAGACATTTATCGAGAATCTCGCGGAAGTTACGGTCGACGTCCGGCGCTAATTTGTGCCACTCCACATCGACTTTTCGCAGCGAATCGCGATAGCGTTTGAGGTGCGTCTCGGTGCGGCGATTCTGTTTGCCCGTCGAAAGTTCTTTCTGCACGACTTCCCAACGCGGTGGCATCCGATCTTTCGACAACATCGCGAAGCCGATGGCCCCGAGCGCGTAGACATCCCAGCGTTTATCGGCCTGATCGTGACCGACGTCGGCTTGGTCCGGGGGCATGTAACCCTCGGTGCCGAGTGCGGCGGTTTCTTCCTCGACCAATCGCGATTGCCCGAAGTCCGTAATCAGCGGGTGGCCTTGCTCGTTAATGAGCACGTTCCCCGGTTTCAAGTCGCAGTGAACGAGCGCCGTCCGCGGGCGGTTGTGCGCGTACGACATCGCCTCGACGAGTTTCTCGAAGATGCGTATCGCATCTTTCGTCG
>JANXNT010001343.1 GCA_025353985.1 Limnoglobus sp. | reverse complement strand
AGTTGCGTGAACTCCGGTTGGCGATCTGCGCGAAGGTCTTCGTCCCGTAAGCAACGCGCGATCTGGAAGTACTTGTCGTAGCCCGCGATCATCAGCAGTTGCTTGTAAAGTTGCGGCGACTGCGGCAGTGCGAACCACTCGCCGTTGAACACGCGACTTGGGACGAGGTAATCGCGTGCGCCTTCGGGCGTGCTCTTGCCGAGTAGTGGCGTTTCCATCTCGAGGAATTCGCGCGAATCCATGTAGTCCCGAATGACCTTATTGACGCGGTGCCGCAAGATCAGCACGTTCTGTATCGACCGGCGACGCAGGTCCAGATAGCGATATTGCAGGCGTAAATCTTCGTTCGCCGGTTCCTCATCGGGGAACTCGGTGACGCTGAACGGCAGTGGCGGGCAGGCGTTCAGCAGGCGTAGTGTCTTGGCTTCGAGTTCGACTTTACCCGTGGCTATGTTCGGCCGCTCAGCACCCGGCAGGCGTTTGCGAACGACGCCCGTAACCGAGATCACATGTTCGCGGCCAAGCTCGTTTGCGGCGGCAAACAGTTCTTTGTCGCCGTCCTCAACCACGACTTGCGTGAGGCCATAACGGTCGCGCAAATCGATGAACGCCTGGTTCGGAAAGTTTCGGGTGATGAGCACCCAGCCGTTCAGCGTGACCGTTTGGCCGATGTGTTCTTCGCGCAGTTCGCCACAAGTATTCGTACGCTGCCACTCGGCCATGATAACCCCTTTAGACGTCGATTCGCGGTGATTGGCTTGTTATATGGATCGAGTTACCGAGAGGTGCGTTTCCATCGCAGCGATTTGGATAGCAGGAAAGTGGCTCCTTCCGAAGTCATTTCCATTCGCAAACTCTTCCACGGGTTGCGCTCCACTCGACGTTGTCGAGTGTTGCTCCACCCGTGGCTACATTCCGTCGCCCCATCCGGGGCGAAGAGGTGACTTCATGAAATTGAAGGTTTACGACTCACGGCGTAAGTGGCGGCAGTTCGCCGCACAAGGCCAACGCGCGTAATGCTTGTGCGGTGCTGATGTACGTGCTGTAGTGGTAGGTGTCGCGGAACAGCGACTTCATCCACCAACGGCCGGACACACGCTGATTTTGCTTCAGCCAACTGACGCCTTTCTGAATGCGGGCATCGCTCGTTGGGGTTCCCGATTCGCGTAACAACACGATGGCCCAAGCCGTCATGTACGGGTCGCTGGCGGGGCTGGAGGCATCGGGTTCGTCGCGAATCATCGCGATCACTTTCGGGTCCATTTTTTCGTGCCACTTCATGATGTCCGACATTCGCCGCGTCGACCAGCCACCATCGGGGAGTTGCTGTTTCCAGAGCATTGCGATGGCCGCTTCGCGTTGCGTTTGCGGTACGAGATCGGGCATCAATACCGCCAGTTGCAGCTTCAACGCCAGTTCGTAATCGCTGATCGGCACGTGCTGCCGTAGGTAGTTTTGCATCCGCTTAATTCGTTCGAGCGTGTCGTCGTCTTTGACCGTGGCCAACCAACCCGGAGCCGTGGCAATCGCCCGCGCCGCTTGCACGGTCAGTTCGAAATCGGTCGTGATGTACGGGATTTCGACTTGATCGATCGTCTTGATGAGACCTTCATCGGCGAGGCACAACAGCATTTGCCGGAGCGATTTGTCGGTGTCCTTCGAGAGCGTCCCCGTCACGTGTTTGTCCCACGCGGCCAGCCCGGAGCTACGCCAGACCGATGCGATGCTGTCGCCAAATACCTTCACGCCGTTGCGTAATCCCGGCTTGCCAACCGTCGCGCGAACGCCTTCGACGAACGAGGCATGTACTTCATCGCTAGGCTTGCCGAGTAGCGGCGTGAGTACGGGTCGTTCGACCATATACACGCCGGTACTATGGCAGGCGACGCAACTCTTTTCGCGCACCCAATGGTGAGCGCCATCGTCGAGATACTGCTTCGCGGCCAGGATGGTGTCGGGGCCGAACGCCTTCACCTTCGGTTCTTCGGCTGTGGCGGCGGCCACCTCGATGCCTTTTGAGAGATATTGGTAGTCGGGCTTCGCCTTCGGTTTCGGCTTAGCAACGGGCGGGCTTTCGGCAAAACTCGACGCAGAATGCACGAGAGCGGCCAGCAGGACGAGTTTCAGGATGCGTTTCATGAAACCTCGGCGGGAAAATATGGCAGGTAGGCGGTTCATCAAAAGGTAACGGAAGCGTGCGCGCCGGTCAAGTTGCGATTGCCATTTCAACAATTACTTCACCATATCCCAGATCGCAAACACGTCGGGCAACGCTTCGCGGACGATGACCATATGTTCGATTTTGGGATACTCTTTCGCTGTCAGATTCTTGGCACTGCCGGCCTTCAAATTCTTCATCAATTCGCGTGAACCGTTGAGTGCGAAATCGGCAGTGCCGACGCCGACGAAGATGGGCAATTCCGCAAACGCAGCGGGAGTTTTCACCGCACCGCCACCACCGAGCGCTGCGGCCCCCGCGAACAGGCCGGGGTGAATTTGACAAAGCGCGATTGTCTGAGCGGCCCCCATCGAGTGGCCGACGATAAAAATCTTCTTGCGATCGATCGGGTAACGCGCAGCGAGTTCATCGATGATGACTTTCACGGGTGGCCCACTGCCGAAGTTCAAGCCACTACCCGGTGCGACGAGCAACCAGTTTCGCTTCTCGCATTCCTTCACGATCTGCCCCGCGCCATAGCCTTCGAAAAATAGATTTTCGGTCCCGCCCGCACCGTGTAACGCAATCACCAACGGTACCGGTTTCTCTTTCATTACCCCTTTCGGCAAATTCAATCGCACCGGCACAGCACGCTTGCCGTTGGGGATCGTGAACGTCTGATCGCCGGTGTGCGACATGCCAAAATAGGGCGTGTTTTTTATGACGGAATCGAGTAGTTCCGATGTGCGTGCGAGTCGCTTGGCCGCATACACATCGGTTTCGGGAACGATACCTTCGTACAGTTCCGCGAGTAGTTCGATGTCCGATTCGAGCGTGGCAGATTCGATCGTTTTCGCAGGCCGTTCCTTAAGGCTCTTTCGCAACTCCGCGAGTTTCGCCTCGACGTTTTCCACCCGCGAGACGGTTACTTTCCTTACCGCGACGACCTTGCCTTCACTTAGAATTTCCATCGTCAATTCCAGATCTTGAGTCTGTTTGCCGGTTAACTTGCTGAAGTCGAGCGTTACTCGTTTCGGTATCGTGGCCGCAGAATATTCGATCGCTTTCTCGCCACGGATTCCGACGCGAACGATCACGTCGGGTGGTGCGATCTTCACGGGGTAGAAGAACTTGAGATCGACGATTAATTCCTTCGATGCCGCATCGATCAAGCGCTTTTCGGGTAACGGATAGAGCGAGGTCCACCAGAAGACTTCCGGTGTGGCTACCTCTTTCGCGGCGAGTGCGAAACGGGCAGTGTCGAGCGTTCGCCCCGCTTCGCCCAATTGCAACGAAAAGAACTGCGTTGTGACTTTCGGCAAAACGATCAGCGCCCGTTCGCGTGCCGCTCGATCCGTTTGTGCTACCCATGCCTGTTCGAACGCTTTCAGCCTCTGGCCGAGTTCGTAACGCTCCGGTTGCGCGAGCGCGAGATTCGGAACAACGTACCACCAAAGCACAGCAAACAGCATAGGGTATTTCATGATTTCATCCGCAAAACAGTCAATGAACAGTCGGAGAGATAATCTACACATATCATCTGTAGCGAGCACCAAACCGCAACACGTCGAATGAATTATGACGCTGACCCGCCGCTTGATCTTGTTCTTCCTGATGACGATCACTCTGCTGTTGGGTGCGTTTTCGCTGACGCTGTACGGGATCGCACGCACGCATTTGTACGGTCAAATGGACGAGCAAGCCGAAGCAACGCTCGATGCCTTTACGGCGGCGGTCGAGTGGGAGGGCGATGGCCTCGAATGGGAGCCGAAGAACCGCAAATTGCTTTGGCAATCGCGGCTCGAAACACCAACGTGGGTGGTCTTCGACGAGCATCGGAATCGCGTCGATGGCTCACAAGAGACGCCACCTCTGTTGAGCGGAATGGATTCGCTTGCGGATGATACTGCGTGGCGGCGGTATACTCGCGTTGTGCAAACCGAGAAGCCCGAAGCGGTTCGAAGCAGGCCCGACCAACTGCGTTATCAATCGCTGACGTTTGCGATCGCAAAGCCACTCGCGCCGGTTCAGTCCACGTTACGCACGTTATTGTTCGCGGAGATTGCGGTCTCGATTGTACTCTGGTTGCTCGCGGCAATTGGCGCAAGGTGGGCTTGCCGGCGAGCGTTGGCACCCGTCCGCAGTATGGCCGAAGCCGCGGACGAGATGACGGCAAACGACCTCGCCGAACGCCTGCCCGTGCCGATCCCGCACGATGAACTTCGCAATTTGGCGACGACATTCAACGACCTGCTCACGCGGCAACAAGTCTCGTTCGAACGGCAAGCTCGCTTCACCGGCGAGGCATCGCACCAGTTACGCACGCCATTGGCGGCAATGCTCGGCCAGTTGGAATTGGCACTCCGCCGCGACCGCGACCCCGACGAATATCGCCGTGTCATCGGCGTCGGCATCAAAAAGGTCGAGCAACTCAATCAAATCGTCGACATGCTTTTGTTCCTGTCGCGTGCCGATTCGGAAACGCAAATCGCGAACCGCCAACCGACCGACCTCGCAGACTTAGTGAAGGCGCACATCGCCGACGTTTGGGCGAACCACCCGCGTTTTGCCGACATTCAAACAGACATCACCAGCAAACCGTGCGTTGTGCTTATTCATGCCACAGCGTTCGCGCAAGCGTTGAACAACGTCATCGATAATGCGTTCAAATACAGCAAGCCAGGTTCGATTGTCATCATCAATGTTACGTCTGACATGACAACCGCTGTCGTCTGCGTTTCCGATCACGGTTGCGGAGTTTCGAAAGCAGAGACAAGCCACGTCTTCGAGCCGTTCTTCCGTTCCGCAGAAGCGAAACGCACCGGCATCGGTGGCGTTGGACTGGGTCTCGCCATCACGCGGAGGATCGTCGAAGCGATGGGTGGCACGATCGAATTCGGATCAAAGGTGGATCATGGAAGCGAAGTGTTTATCCAACTGCCGCTTGTGGGCGAAAACTGAACGAAATGCTCTGAAAATAAAGCCGAGTTTATCGACTCCTCACTTTGAATTCATGTCGGTTCGTTACCTTAACAAAATCATCGACTGGGTAAGTTGGGCTTAAAGAGCGGCCACGAAACCTGTTGCCACTTGAGTGAAAGTGTGAGGGATTTCATAATTGGCGTGCCGATTCTGCCGATGATAAGGATACGGGGTTTGTTTCGGTTGGAGGATTTGACGTGAATTGGGTTTACTTACGATTCGCGATTCTTTTGCCAATTGCGATTGGGCTTGCGGGCTGCAAAACTGCGTCAAACGGGCCGGATCGTTCGACGGTATCGAATTCGCTCAGCCAACGGTTCGACCAAACGCTGCCGAACTGCACCTTTGCGAAGCAACTGACGCTGCCGCCGGGTGCCAACCTCGATGACGGCGTGACCGAAGATGAGGCGATCTCGATCGCACTTTGGAACAATGCCGCGTTCCAGGAATTGCTCGCCGATCTCGGCATCGCACGTGGCGACTTGATTACGGCCGGGCTGCTACCGAACCCCGAATTCGTTTACTACTTTGGCGTGACGGACAAGCCGTTCAAGTATCTATTCGACTTACCGATCGAGGCCATTTGGCTTCGACCGATCCGCATCCGCTCCGCCGCAATGGAAGCGAATCGTACGTCAGACCGGCTCGCGCAGGCGGGGCTGGACCTGATGCGCGATGTCCGCCAAGCCTACGCCGATGTGCTTCTGGCGAAGGAGCGGGTGCGAATTGCGGGCGAGGCGGTGAAGTTCCGCGGGCGAATTTCGGAGCTTGCCGAGATTCGACTGAAGGCGGGGGATATTTCACCGCAAGAAGCCGCAACCGCGCGAATCGATTCGCTGCAAGCCGAGCAAGACGCGACGCGGGTCGGGTACGACGTTTCGATATTTGAAGAACGCCTGAAGAACCTGATGGGCGTCGGCCCGTTGCGTGGGGCGCTGGTTCTCGATCCACCGCAACTACCCGCGATCTTGACATTCGAAACCGATGCACTGACCGCCGAAGCGATGGCGAACCGCCCCGATGCATTGGCAACGAACGAAGCCGTTGCCGCCGCCGAGGCGCGTCTTAAATTCGCCCGCATCGGCTGGGTCCGGATGCTCGGCATTCTCGATGCGACGAGCGGCCAGAACGGCCACGAGTTCGGCCCGGCGTTGCGGTTCACGTTGCCGATATTTAATCGTAATCAGGGTGGCATCGCACGGGCCGAAGCGGAGTTAGAAAAAGCGGTGCGGAACCAGCAAACGATCGCGTACCAGATCATCCTCGACGTGCAGCGTTCCTATCTACAATATCGCCAGTCGTGTGCGGAACTGGAAGTGTTGCGCGCGAAGGTTCGCCCCGAAGTCGAGGCGGCAATCCGACGGGCGCAAGGGGCGTATCAGGAAGGGAATGTGCCGATATTTATCGTGCTAGAAACGACGCGACAACTCCTCGATAGCTATTCGCGCGAAGCGGTGCTGAACGCCGACTTGCGACGGTTCTGGGCCGAGTTAGAACGCAGCGTCGGCAAGCGCCTCACGCCTGTAAGTGACGGAAAAAAGCAATGAATGTCGCGCAACAACTCGCTCGGATCGCATTGACACTCGCAATTACCGCCGCTGTCGGCACGGGTGCGTGGTGGTTATTCACGAACAAACCGAGTGGGGCGAAAGCCGATAAACCCGCCACAGCCGCGACGATTTCGAAGTTGGTCAAAGAGGACGATCTCAACACGATCACTCTCACTGAAGAAGCCGAAAAACGACTCGGGTTAACGATCGCCACCGTCGAGAAAAAAGCGACTCGCCGAGTGCGAATGTACGGCGGCGAAGTGACGATCCCCGTGGGGCGCGCGATACTCGTTGCCGCGCCACTCGGTGGCATTTTGAAAGCACCGTCAGGCGGGATGCTGAAGCCGGGCGATGCCGTGAAGGCGGGGCAAAATGTCTTTCAACTGTTGCCACTACTGACACCCGATGGGCGCGCGTCGTTGTCTGCATCGCTCGCCGATGCCGATGGCATGGTCAACAACGCGAAGACGCAAGTCGAAATCGCAAAGATCGCACTCGAACGTTCGAAGCGGGTGCTGAAAGAAGGCGCAGGCAGCCAACGCCTCGTCGATGAAGCGCAGGCGGCATTCGACATCGGAACGAAATCGCTTGAAGCCGCAATCACACGTCGCACGGTGTTGGCGAAAGTGCTCGGCGATGTGGATTCCGGTACGGCGGCCCCGATCCCGATCGACTCTCCGGAAGCGGGCATCTTGCGCACCGTGTCCGCGATGCCGGGCCTGAACGTACCAAGCGGAGCGGCTCTGTTTGAAGTTATCGATCTCTCGACGGTGTGGGTTCGCGTGCCGTTGCCGGTAGGCGATCTCGATGCCATCGATCGCAGCGAGTCGGCGCAAATCGGCAAGCTCTCCGCACCGCCCGGCACTACGCTCACTCCTGCGAAACCGGTGATCGCACCGCCTTCCGCGAACGCGATCTCGGCCACCGTCGATGTCTTTTACGAGATGCCGAACGCGAACACCACGCTCACGCCCGGCCAACGTCTCGGAGTCACGATCCCGCTATCGGATGCCAAAGAGAGCGCGACAGTACCGTGGTCGGCGGTCGTTTTCGATGTCCACGGTGGCAACTGGATTTACGAGCAATTGGATAGCCATCGCTACGCGCGTCGTCGCGTCGTCGTTCGGTACACGGTCGGTGCCGATGCTGTGTTAGCAAGCGGGCCAGCGGTCGGAACGAAGATCGTAACCGCGGGCACGCAAGAACTCTTCGGGGCCGAAACCGGCTTCGTGAAGTGATGCTTATTGCAGAATGTCGCGATAGAGCCGTGGCACGCCTTTGAATGCCGCCATGTATGTGGCTTCCAACGGAACTTCGATGTATCCCTGGGTTAAAAGATACAACGGCATATTTCGCAAAATTTGGCCGACCGCAATTGGCTCGACGTATGCCGTCCTCGTTCTGCCGCAATCGTAAGAGACCAAGGTGCGGTCCGCATCGGGCGGCAATTCGAATACCTCGCCCGTGTATTCACCCCACACCGAGCCATGAACTCCACCCGGATCGAGCGCGGTCGGCGGGTGAACATCGAGCAACAACAAATGGATGCCTCCGCACATCGCCGACAATGCTTTTTGCAGGAATGCGTCCCATTTGAAATGACTCGATTTGTATCCTGCCGAAATGATCTCGATCAAGGCGACAATCCGGTGCCCAGAAACATGGCGAATCTCGATCCGGCGTTGAAGTCGCGTGTAGCTGTCGTTTTTCGCATGTGAGATAAAACGGGTGTTCGGTGGGGCCGTCATCAGAGTCGCGCAAACATCGACGTTATCGCTACGGATGACAACTG
>JANXNT010001327.1 GCA_025353985.1 Limnoglobus sp. | reverse complement strand
CGTTGCGTGCCCGAACATCGACAGTTGGCCGTATCGCTGGTTCGGCCCGTCGTGGTTCGGCCTGGACTTACCCCGCCACCTCATTCACTTCACGCCAAAAACGCTCGCGGATACGCTGGCGAGTTCGGGCTTCGCGCTCTGCCACCAACGCGCGATCCGCCACAGCGACTGGCTACGTTCGTCGGCGAAACTCGCTACGAAACGGCAACAAGCCGCAATTTGGCAACGTTCCCTCACGTGGAAACCGCTAGCGAAAATGGCCGCCTGGGTGACGTACTTCCTGGGCGGCAGCGACTGCACCGTCGCCGTGGCGGAACGCCCGGCTTAAGTAAAAACAGCCATCGGGGATGTCGATACTCAGTTGCGAGATTGCCAGATGCTTGGATTGCGACTCGTATGAAAAACCGACAACACTCGCACTTGCGACGGCTCTTCACGATAGTACACGCAGTATGGGTATCCGCGGACGATTGCCCTTCGAATATTCCCAAACACTGCTCTGTGTTGACGCGGCATCGCCCCGATACGATCGAAAACAAACCCAACTGCATCGGCGAACGCTTCACCTAACCCGACACCCCGCGTCTCGTAGAAATCATATCCTGCGTTGAACTCCACTTGGGCATCGGGATCCACAATGACGGTCACTGCGACCACCGCGCGCGTGCGGCGGCTCGGACAGTTTCCCATTGCACGCCAAGGGACGGGTCGGCATCGGCCAAAGCGGCACGTCTCTCTATCTCGGCTCGGATTGAGGGGTCGATGGACTCCGCGTCCAAGGTTTCGTGAACGCTATCCCACAGTGCCTGCGCTAACGCGAATCGGTCGCTCGGGCTGAGGGTATCAACACCCAGTTGCTGCAATGTTGGCGGCATGGCAAATCTCCCTGTGATACAAGAACAATTTCAGTATATCCGTCTTCCATCGAGAACACGAAGCGGTTTTCCAGATCGATTGGCTTTCGTTTGTCCGCGCCCGTAGCCCTTGTAACGGAGCGAGCCTTCAAACCTTCACTCCTCGCGCTTCGATATACTCAAGCGGTATCCGGATGCGCAGACTCGCCTGTTACTGAGGACATCTCCCATGACGCCGCTGCCTTTGCTCTGTTCGTTCCTGCTGCTTGCGCAACCTCCTGCCGAGCGATCGCGTGAAGTCATTCCGCTCTGGAGTGGGAAAGTGCCGCACGCGGTCGTCGATAGTGCGTCGGACAAACCGAGCCTGACGGTGTATCCTGCCGTGAAGCCGAACGGCGCGGCGATCGTCGTTTGCCCCGGTGGCGGATATGGCTTTCTGGCAGACGATCACGAAGGCAAACAAGTCGCGGAATACTTCAACGCCCTCGGCGTGCATGCCTTCGTGTTGAAGTACCGCATCGTGCAGAAAGACCGCCCCGGCCCTCTGCACCCCGCGCCGCTGGAA
>JANXNT010001321.1 GCA_025353985.1 Limnoglobus sp. | reverse complement strand
GGGTGTCGCGACGTCGTCGGGGTTTATCCCCACTTCCGTTGTCGTGTTAGCGATCGGCCACTCGGCCCGCGATAGTTACGAAATGCTCGCGCGGCGGAACGTGCCAATGACGGCGAAGCCGTTCCAGTTCGGCGTGCGAATCGAGCATCGGCAAGATGTGATTAACTCTGTGCAATATGGGCCGAAACATTCGCGATATGAGGAAACGCTGGGGAATGCGGACTATTCGCTCGTGGCACGCGGTAAGAACGACCTGTTCACGTTCTGCATGTGTGCGGGTGGCTACATCATCCCGAGCGTGTCCGAGGAAGGTTACTTTTGTACCAACGGGATGAGCCTGTCGAAGCGCGATTCGCCATTCGCGAACAGCGGCCTCGTCGTGACGGTGCCCGTTGAAGCGTTTGAAGGCAGCGATGTTCTCGCTGGTGTACGGCTGCAACAGAAATACGAAAAGATCGCGTTCGAACTCGGGCGCGGCGGGTATGCGGCACCGGCGCAGCGTGCAGTCGATTTCCTCGAAGGGCATGCCACGACCGTTGTGCCAAAGAACAGTTACCCGCGCGACACGGTCGGCTGCGACCTTCGCCAAGTGTTGCCGCCTGTTGTCGCCGACGCGATTCGCGAAGGTTTACCACTGATGGATCGCCGTTGGAACGGACGGTTCCTCGAAGACGCGATGATCTTCGGCCCCGAATCGCGGGGGAGTTCGCCGGTGCGAATTGATCGCGGCAACGATAGCCGCGAATCGCCGGGGATACCGGGTTTGTTTCCCGTCGGCGAAGGAGCTGGTTACGCGGGCGGCATCGTCTCCGCCGCAGTCGACGGCTTGCGTACGGCGAAAGCGATCATTGCGAAATACGCGCCGATTTCGGTGTGACCGCCGATCGTGTTTACCCCACGAACACGCCGCCCGTAAAGCCACTGAACGCATCGAAGTCAAACTGCGTTGGTGGGGTGCCGTTCGGGGTGATGTTGGCACCGAGGTATCCCGTCACACGCGAACCCGCGCCCGATCCCGAACCGACGACGAGATCGGCTTTCGTGTCGCCGTCGAGATTTTTCACCGCAACGCGAATGCCGCCGCGACTGTTGACATCGCCACCGAAGAAGTTGGCGAGAGTCGTTTGCGTATTCGTCAACAAACTCTTACCGTCGAACGCCAGCACACGGGGTCCGCCACCGGGTCCGCCGCCCGCGATCAGGTCCGCGAAGCCGTCACCGTTGATGTCGCCTGCGGTGACGAAGATGCCGTTGCGGAGTGCTTGTTCGAATGCGAAGAAGTCGCCGAAAAGCTTGACGGGTGTGCCGGTGAGCGACTTGCCATTGAACGCTGCCACTCGTGGCCCGCCACCGAAACCGGCAACGACGATCAAGTCTGCGACGCCGTCAGCCGTCATGTCGGCAATCGCGGAACGGGCACCGCCGCGGAAGTTGACATCGTCGATGCCGAAGAAGCCTGCCACTTTCGGGAAGCCGACCGCCCCGCTATACACATCCACCCGTGGCCCGCCGCCTTCGTCGGGCGTGATCGCGAGGTCCGGGATGCCATCGCCCGTGACATCGCCCGCCGACACGTAAACGCCACCCTTGAATGACGCCTCAAACGGAGCGACGGAGAAGAGTTCCTTCTGCGTGCTGCCATCGATGATGCGGACTTGCGTCGCAATCCCCGGCCCGGTGCCGACGATGAGATCGGCCACGCCATCGTTGTTGAAGTCCGCCGTCGCCGTACGAACTCCGCCCGTGAATCCGGGAAACGGCGTGGTGGTCAACTGAACCGACTTGTCTGCGTTGTAAAGGATTGCCGTGCTGGCACCCCCGACTCCGAACTGTCGGAATCCAACGAGGGTCGTTTTCGCGACAAGTGGTTGCACCTCGAATGCGCCGATGTCCACTGTCGTGTTGACGATTCGGGTGAATCCGATTCCCCGCTGATCGTTGACGAGTCCTGCCGGAACGACGGCGTTGCTCCCCGCATCGATAGCCGGACTGCCGGTGAGCAGTGCCATCGTCTGCGAGAATCCTCCATTGTTCGCGAGTGCGCTGAGGTTCGGGTTCGCAACCGTGAACGGGGAACCGGTCACTGTCGCATTCCCGACAAGGTTCACCGCAGCGGTCGAGACGATGTTGGGACCGGTGCCGTTCACGTTCAAAGTGCCACTGAGTTTGTTGTGTACCACGTCCGCCCCGCCCGTGCTGTTAGCCAAAATGCTGTTGGCGACGATCACGTTGGCAATCTGGGTCGCGGTCACCGTCCCGACATTGAGCGTGAGCGTGTAGACCGCCCCGCCGTCTGTGGTGTTGGTATTGCCACTACCGATTCCGACGACGACGGTGTTCCCGGAGACGGTGACGCCATTCAGATTCAAGTCGCCGTTGAGGTTGAATACCCCGCCACCGAATGCACCGCCGCGTTGACCGGCACCGGCGGCACCGATTGCGCCTTCGGAAACTCCACCACGGGCGGTGTTGCCGGTGATCGTCGAGTTGACGATCACGATGGCTCCGCCCTGATTGAAGATCGCGCCGCCCAACCCGGCCCCGCCGCCGCCCGGTCCGCCGTTGCCGCCGCCTGACCCTGCACCGAACGAGGGGAACCCGCCGCTACCGCCCCCGCCGCCACCCCCACTACCGCCGCCGCCCCCGACCCCGCCACCGCTACCCCCGCCGAATCCGCCGACGCTAGCACCGCCACCACCGCCGAACCCGCCATCCCTGCCGGTGTTGCCCGCACCGAAGTTGCCACCCGAGCCACCACCGCCAAACCCCGCTGCCGTGCCACCGGCAATACCGCCGTTTGGCCCACCACCCGTTGTACCGGGCGACGTGGCACCGACCCCCAAACCACCGCCACCGCCGCCGAATCCGAGACGGGAACTACCGCCGGCACCGCCCACAGCCGAATTCCCCGTCAGCGTCGTGCCGGTGATACTTAGCGTTCCCTGGTTGTAAATCGCGCCGCCCAAACCGCCCGCCCCACCGCCGCCGAACCCGCCGAATCCGCCGAGTGCGATACCACCCGAAAGCGTCAGGTTCTGGAGCGTCAAGTTCCCGGTTGCGGTCACTTCGAAGAGGCGGAAGGCCGTATTACCCGTCCGGGTAATCGTTTCGCCCGTGCCCTGGATAATGATCCCACTACTGACGATTAAACCCGTTGGCCCTGCGAAATTGCTCGTTGGTGGATTGAAGAATGTGGAGAGGCCGAATGACTGCCCAGCCACTGCGGGTGCAAATACGATTGTGTCGGTACCCGTCGTGACGTTCGCCAGATCGATCGCGTCCCGCAGGGTGCCTGCCCCCGCATCGGCGAGACTCGTCACTGTGAACGTGGCCGGCACGTCGCGGCCTTCCAAATATTCCACGCCGAGAAACGGTTTGCGTTTTGATCGCCGCAACTTCGAGAGAGAATTGCTCATCTTTGCCTCGATAAAGAGAAGTTTCCGACAGTCACAATCGCGCGGATCGGGCAATTCCACGCAATTGGTATTATCACGCTATAAGTTACGTGACAGTTGTAAATGAAAATGTCAGCTTGATTTTCGCGACTTCATCGGGAATTCACTATCGCCATTCGTCGAAAACCGATTCAATTCCAATTCCCTTAACGAGGATGTTGCATATGAATCGCGTGATAATCGGTGCGGCTGTGG
>JANXNT010001261.1 GCA_025353985.1 Limnoglobus sp. | reverse complement strand
TCTTCCATGAGCGGCGGCGGGAACACCTGCCCAAGTTCGAACCGTGGCGGCCCGCCCTTCTCGCCGCCTTTGCCACCCTTACCGGCGGGCGGTTGGGAGGCGGCTTCCGTTGTAACGAACATCATCCCGATTGAAAGCGCCAACGTACCGAACAACAATCGCGTCATAAAATTCTCCACGTGTGCGAACGAGAGTCAACCTACACTGGAATGTTAAACGCGACTTCTCCGATGTGGCGACAGGGGAATTGCAAATTAATAAATCAATCTCTTCTCCAGCGGTCCGACAGCCGCTTCTCACATCTCTGAAGGTGTCACTCCATGTTCACGCGAATCCTGTTCGTTCTCGCTTTGCTGTTCGCCGTCGTCAGCCCTGCGCCGGCACAATATGCGAACTGGAAGCACACCGGTTCGGTGTTCATTCTCACGACACCCGATGGTGCGAATCTCCCTGCGTCGGCGTCCGTCGAGCAGTTTCCGCTGCTCGTCCGATTGCACAAAGACACATTCGACTTTCGCCAAACAAAAGCGAACGGCGACGATCTCCGCTTCGCCACGAAAGATGGCACGCCGCTCGTTTATCAGATCGAAGAATGGGACGCGGGGAAGGGGGTTGCTAGCATCTGGGTCCGCATCCCCAAGATCGCGGGCAACGCACGGCAAGAGATCGTGCTGCACTGGGGAAACGCCGACGCCAAGAGTGAATCCAACGGCAAAGCGGTGTTCGATGGCACGAACGGTTACCTCAGCGTTTGGCACATGAGTGAAACGGCTAAAGACGAAGTCGGCACGCTCGAAACGAAGGACACCGGCACGACAGCCACGCCCGGAATCGTCGGGCAAGCCCGGCATTTCCCCGGTATGAAGGGCATTGCTGGTGGCGAGAAAATCGCGAACTATCCTCTCGGTTCCGCAGCGCACAGCACCGAAGGTTGGTTCCGTACCGAGAAAACGAACTCGACGATTATCGGTTGGGGTAACGAGGGCGGCGGGCGTGGTGGCAAAGTCCGGATGCAGTTGCGTAGCCCGCCCCACATCCACATCGATAGCGACTTCTCGGACGTCGATGGCAAAGTGAAAATCCCCATGGCCGAGTGGGTCCATGTCGCGCACACGTACAACCGTGGCGAAGGCAAAATCTACATCAACGGCACGCTCGATACGACTGCGACGCCGATGCTGGATATCAAAAACCCGGCACGATTGTGGATCGGCGGATGGTACAACAATTACGACTTCGTCGGCGATATCGACGAAGTGCGCATCTCCCAAGTCGCACGCTCCGCCGACTGGATTCGCCTCCAGTACGAGAACCAGAAGCCACTGCAAACGCTCGTCGGTTCGCCGGTTCAAACGGGCAACGATTTTTCGGTATCGCAGACGCAAATCACGGTAGCCGAGGGCCAGAGCGCGACGATTTCCGCAAAGGCAGGCGGGGCACACAAAGTATCCTGGTACGCCACGCGGAACGGCGTCGAAAGCCTCGTCGCAACGGATCGCTTGAACTTCGCGTTCGATGCGGGTCGCGTCGTCGGCGATCAAACGCTCTCCCTACGATTTCAAGCCATTTATGCCGATGAAGTGAAGTCGAAAGCGATCGCGGTCACAGTGCAGGAAGCGATTCCCGAACCGCTATTCCAACTGCAAGCCCCCGCAACTTGGGACGGCCGCGACCGAATCGAGATCGTGCCAAAAATCACGAATGCGGACGCGATGCAAGCTAGCGGGGCGAGCACGCTGAATTACGCCTACACCGCGTCGGATGTTGCCGTCGCCAAGGAAATATTGCCGGGCAAACTCGTCCTCAATCGTGCGCAGAACAGCGGGACGCTGACGGTGCGCGTCGCCATTGATAACGGCGGTAAGCCGACGGTGCAAACGGTAACAATTGTGGTGAAGGAACCGGCGCAAGACGCCTGGCTCGTTCGCAAACCGGAGAAAGACGAGAAGCCGGAAGACGGCCAGTTCTACCCGCGCAACGACAGTAACGTAGGCATACTGCACTACAACGGCACGCTCACTGAGGCTGCCGATGTCGTGTTGCTCAAGCTTTATGCTGACGACAAATTCATCAGCGAAACACCGGCAAAACCGCTCGCCGATATGTCGTATCTGCTTTCGGTGAAGCTCACCGCAAGGCTCTGCAAATACAAAGTCGAACTCGTGTCGCAGCGGCTCGGTGTGAAGAAGGTTCTTGAGACCGTATCGAATATTATTTGTGGCGATGCCTATCTGATCGATGGGCAATCGAACGCGGAAGCGACCGCGTTTGGCCCGGCGGATGTGGACTACAAGAACGAGTGGATCCGCAGCTTCGGCAGCACGCCCGCCGATCCGAAATCGCGGCTCACTCGATGGGGCAACGCGGTCGTTCGTAGTCGGACGGGCGGGCAGTTCCAGATCGGTGCGTGGGGCATGGAGTTGGCGAAACGCTTGATGGAAAGCCAGAGCGTGCCGATTTGCATCATCAACGGGGCAGTCGGCGGCACGCGAATCGACATGCACCAAAGGAACCACGCGGACCCGACCGATGTGACGACGATTTACGGCCGCATATTGTGGCGCATCCAACAAGCGAAGCTCACGCACGGAATTCGCGCCGTGCTGTGGCACCAGGGCGAAAACGATCAGGGCAGCGATGGCCCCACCGGTGGCTACGGCTACGAAACGTACCAACAATACTTCGTCGATATGGCGGCCGCATGGAAGAGCGATTACCCGAACATCCAACAGTATTACGTCTTTCAGATTTGGCCGAAATCGTGCAGTATGGGTATCAACGGCTCGGACAATCACCTTCGGGAAGTGCAACGGAACTTGCCGAAACTCTTCTCGAAATTAAGCGTCATGTCCACACTCGGCATCCAACCGCCCGGTGGCTGTCACTTCCCGATCGAAGGCTACGCCGAGATTGCGAAGCTCATCGCCCCGCTCGTGGAACGCGACCTGTATGCGAAAAAAAGTACGACCTCGATCACCGCGCCGAACCTGATGAGTGTGCATTTCGTTCATGAACAAGAACTCGCGTTGGAGTTCGATCAACCCGTGAAGTGGGATGCAAAATTAACGAGCGAATTTTCCCTCGACGGCGTGAAGGGCAAAGTCGCATCGGCTACCATAAAGGGCAACACGCTAACGCTCAAATTGCACGCGGCATCGAGTGCGAAAACGCTGACGTATCTCGACAGCGCATCGTGGACCCAAGAGAAACTGCTACGCGGCGTGAACGGCATCGCAGCCCTGACATTCTGCGAAGTACCGATTCTGCCGAAGCGATGATCGCTTACGATGTGTACGATGCGGAACTATGCGATGCTCCAAAGGCTCTGAGAGTATCGACGGAAATGTGTCTTCCATCTCACTCGACAAACGGAATAGACTCGATGATTGTTCGCACTCTCACTGCGATCGTGTTCCTGTCGCTTATCGGTCGTGTCACTGCCTCCGATTCCGGTTCGACACTGGTTCAGCAACTTGCGAAAGAACCGGTCGCAGAGCTTGCGAATGCGGCGCGGGAACAAGGCGATGCGAGCCGGGGCGCGGCACTTTTCTTTCAGTCGTTTTTGACGTGTGCGAAGTGCCACGATGGTGAGGCGGGCACGCAACTCGGGCCGGACATCGCGAAGGCGGGCAAAGAAGCCACCGCCGAATACCTCGTCGAATCGGTGTTATACCCGTCGAAAGTCATCAAAAAAGGCTACGAGACGATCGTGCTCACCACGATCGAGGGGCGAACGATCACCGGATTGATCGCCGAGGAAACCGCCAACACGGTCGTGCTGATCGATCCCGCCGCCAACGGGAAACGAATCTCGATTTTGAAGGCAGACATCGAGAAGCGCGACGCATCGAAACAGTCGCTCATGCCGGAAGGCTTGGCGAATTTGCTATCGGATCGGCAGCAATTTCTCGACCTTACGAAGTACCTCATCGAAGTCGCCGAAGGTGGGTCGGCGAAGGCAGCAGCACTTCGACCCGCCGTGACGGTTCTCGTCATTCCGGAGTACGAAAAGATCATCGACCATGCCGGGATCATCGGCACCTGGGACGCGAAGAGCCTGAAGCGTGGCGAAGCGATTTACACGCGAGTTTGCGCGAACTGCCACGGGACAAAGGACCAACCCGGTTCGTTGCCGATGTCGCCGAAATTCGCCGCACACGTCTTCAAGAACGGCGGCGACCCGTACAGCCTGTACCAAACGCTGACCCGCGGCTACGGCATGATGGCCGCGCAATCGTGGATGGTGCCACGCCAGAAATACGACCTGATTCACTACCTTCGCGAAACGTATCTGAAGCCACACAACCCGACGCAGTTTACGAAGGTCGATATCGCGTACCTCGGTGGCCTGCCGAAGGGAACGACACGCGGCCCGGACCCGATTAACGTCGAGCCGTGGGTGACGATGGACTACGGCCCGAGCATGATGAACACGTTCGAGATCGGCGGAGCGAAGCCGAACTTCGCTTATAAGGGCATCGCGGTTCGCCTCGATGCGGGTGCGGGTGGCGTCTCTCGTGGCAAGCAATTTGCGGTCTTCGACCACGACACGATGAATTTTTCCGCAGCTTGGACGGGTGAAGGTTTCATCGACTGGAAGGGCATCCACTTCAACGGCCAGCATCAGGTTCACCCGAAACTCGTGGGCGAAGTCCACGTTGCCAACCCGAGCGGGCCAGGCTGGGCGGACCCGGAAACGGGCCGGTTCGAAGATCCGCGACCACGGAGCCGCGACGGCCGCCCCTACGGGCCGCTGCCGAAACAATGGGCGCAGTTTCGAGGCACGTACAGCTTCGGCGACCGGACCGTAATTTCGTACTCGGTCGGCGATGCCGGCATTCTCGAAATGGCTGGCGCAGAAGCCGATGCGATGCGTCCATCGGGTGTCGCGTTCTTCCGGACGCTCGATATCGGCAAGTCGTCCCACACCCTTCTCGCCCGCATCGCGCCCACGGGAATCGCGACCGCACTCGTCGGTGACAGTGCGGCGTCACTCGTCGAACGCGACGGGTTCACGCTGCTTGTCGTACCCGCATCCAATAACCCGACGCGAGTGAAAGTGCTGATCGCGAAGGGCGATTCGCTCGCCGCCTTTGCCAAAACCAGCCAGGCACCGCGAGCGCTGAAGCCACTCACGGTCGGTGGCCCGAAACGCTGGCCGGAGTTGTTGAAAGCGGGCATCGCAATCGGTAAGCACAACGGCGCGTTTGCGGTCGATACGTTTTCGCTCCCCGAACGGAACCCGTGGAACGCCCAACTGCGACTCACCGGCTTCGAC
>JANXNT010000730.1 GCA_025353985.1 Limnoglobus sp. | reverse complement strand
GCGGGTGCCGCGCGTCAGTTAGCGGGATGTCGAAAGCAAATGGGTCATCCACAATATCCGTAGCCCCAAGTGATGCGAAATTGATTCACTGTTCCATTTTGAATGGAATGGCATAAGGGTTGCCTGGTCACATTCAGAATTTAACCGAAGAGAACGCGGATTAAAAATTCATGATTTCCGCGCGGTTCAAATACAAGCAGAAAACGGCTACCCCGTTTGAACCATCTCATGATTTTTCTTCTTTGCGTGCTCTGCGCCCTCAGCGGTTAATGTTTTGTTTTTCGGTGCTTACATAGACAGGGCGTGTAGCGATTCCTTCGCCGCGATCAGCATCTCGCCGATCTGCGCATCGGTCATCGCAGCCGAGATAAACGCCGCCTCGTATTGGCTACAAGGCAGGTAGAACCCGCGATCCATCATTTCCCAGAAGAACCGTGCGAATTTCGCTTTGTCGCTGAGCACCGCCGTATCGAAATCGGTGACATCGCGATCCGTGAAGAACAGCGTCCACATGCTGCCGACGCGGTTGATGCGGTGCGGGATGCCACACTCGGTGGCGGCGCGGTTCAGCCCGGTTTCGATACGCTGGCCGAGTTGATCGAGGCGTGCGTACGGTGGGTTTTGCTTCAATACTTTCAGCGTCGCGATACCGGCCGCCATCGCAATCGGGTTGCCGCTGAGCGTGCCGGCTTGGAACACCGGCCCGGCGGGCATGATGAATTTCATGATGTCCGCACGACCGCCATACGCGCCGACGGGGTAACCGCCGCCGATGATTTTGCCGAGCGCCGTCACGTCCGGTTCGTCGCCAAGGAGCATTTGCGCGCCACCGTAGGAGAGGCGGAAGCCGGTCATGACTTCGTCGTAAATGAGTGCGGTGCCGTGATGGTGCGTCAAGCGGCGGAGTTCGCGGCGAAACTCGACCGATGGCGGGACTAGCCCCATATTGCCGACGACGGGTTCGAGCATGACGCCCGCGATTTGGTCGCCCTTCGCTGCGAAAAGTTCGGCGAGTTGCTGCGTGTCGTTGTAGCGCAGCACGATCGTATCTTGCGTGCATCCTTTGGGGATACCCGGACTGTTCGGCACGCCGAGGGTGAGCGCACTCGAACCGGCCGACACGAGTAATGCATCGACGTGACCGTGATAGCATCCGGCGAATTTGACGATGAGATCGCGGCCTTTCCAGCCACGCGCGAGGCGGATTGCGCTCATCGCGGCTTCGGTGCCACTCGAAACGAACCGCACCATCTCAACGGACGGGATTGCATCACAAACCATCTCCGCAAGTTCGGTTTCGCGCTCGCACGGCGCACCGTAACTCGAACCATCGTAAATCGCCGCAATGACCGCTTCGACGACCGCCGGGTGCGAATGCCCGAGAATCATCGGCCCCCAAGAACCGATGAAGTCCAAGTAGCGGTTGCCATCGACATCGTGGAGGTACGGCCCCTCGGCTCGCGCGATAAAAATCGGACTGCCACCGACACCGCCAAACGCCCGCGCGGGGCTGTTGACCCCACCCGGAATTCGCATTTGCGCCTTCGCAAAAGCCGCCGCACTATTCGGTCGCAGTTTGCCACTCGGCAGAGACATATCATCGACTCCCAGATGCAGTTTTGTGTATTTGTGGAAAATTAGCCGCGACGCGCAGGCTTTGCGTAGCGGAGCGCGTGGACCTCACCCACATCCAGACAATCACCGAATCGGGATGACGCGTACGCGCTCCGCTACGAGGACTCCGCGTCGCGGCTAATTCCCCTTTGGCGTATTCATTTCGCTGAACAACAACTTCACCGCGTCGACTTCCTTCTTGATCTGGTCGTCGGTTTCGTCGTCGTACAGTTCGATCAAGTCGCGGCAGCGGTTGCGGCAATCGCGTTTCTCTGCTCGTGCTTCCGAATCGCCGACGACGCGCTGCCATTCGATCTTTAGCCCGGCCAGTTGATCGGCGAAAATCTTTTTCCGTGTCGCCACCGCTTCTTCGGTCGCGATGTCCTTCAGGCCATCGCGTTCGCGCACGGCGAGCATGTACCAGACATGGTGCTCGGATTTGTCCTTCGTGAGGTCCGCGAGCATCCCCCACGTTTTGCGCACTTTGGCTTTGTCGACGATACGCGCTGGCAGTTTGCGGTCCGAATCTTGCGCACCGGGCGGGGGCGGCAACCCGCCGGCCGCACCGAGGCGGATGGCGCGTTTCACAATCCATTCCGGCGCGAGTGGGTCGTACTTCCAGGCGACTTCGTTGATCTCGCTACGCAACAATTCCTCTTTCAAAATGCTCGCTTGGAGATCGACTTTTTTGATCTCGCTCGCGCGATGTTCGGCGAGCCAGGCCCAGCCTTCGGTGTACTTATCTTTCGCTTCTGGCGCACGGCTTTTCACTTTGCCCCAGAGTGCCGATGCAGTCGAAAGTTCGCCCTTCTGCTCGGCTTCCATCGCCGACCACGCGGCCTTGAATGCGTCGCCGTCTTCGTCGTCCATCGCGGTGGTAATTTTCGCTTTGCGGAAGCGCAGTTCGAGCACCGCCTGAAGTTTCTCGCCGAGTGCGCGGCGATACAACTCTTTCACTTTCAGCGTGTCTTCGTCGGTTTGGCTGCCGTAACTGTCGAGGTATTTTCGGGCCATCGTGATGCGGTCGTCGGGCGTGCCTGCAATTTCCACTCGCTTGTAAAAGTCCGATTGGCTCGGTGGCTTGAGCACGTAGTACGCGCCGCCGATCAATGCGAATAAGCCCAATACCAGCGGCAACGCACGCACCCACGTTCGCGTCAGCAGGGGTTTTGACTTTTTCTTCTTGGTCTTCTTGCCGGACTTCGCCGCCTTCATCGATCGCGCGGCCGCCAGGTCGTCGGCATCGAGTGCGCCACCGTTCATCGGCCGATCCATCCGCCGTGCGTTCGCGACTTCTTCGCCCGCACTCTGCAAGTTTTGCACTTTCTCTTCGATATCTTCGAGCATCTTGCGGACGGTGTCGGCATCCATCGGCCGTTTGTCTTTGTCCTTCTCGATGAGGAACATAATCATGTTATCCAGCCAAACGGGCACATCGGCGATGAACCGACTCGGCCGCGGCGGGATCTCGTGAACGTGCTTCAAAAACATGTCGATCGTCGTATCGGACACGAACGGCTTCTTGCCCGTAATCAGTTCGTACATGACGATGCCGAGCGAATACAGGTCGGATTTATTCGACAGATTCTTATCGCCCTTACACTGCTCTGGCGACATATACGCCGCCGTGCCGATGGTGCTGTTCGCCCCCGTCAATGCCGTGACGTCGGTGTCTTTCGCGATGCCGAAGTCGGTGAGCTTCAAGATGCCATCGGGCGTAATCATCAAGTTCGACGGCTTCAAATCCCGGTGAATAATCCCTTTGTCGTGAGCGTATTGCAGCGCTTCGCAAAGCTGTTTCGCATAAGCCACCGCTTCTTCCCAACCGAGGCGACCGCGACGTGAGAGAATGCGGTCGAGCGGCTCGCCATCGACGAATTCCATCGCAATGAACGGCGTGTTCTTGTACTTGCCAGTAGCGAATAAACGAACGATATGCGGATGCCGAAGCTGTTTCAAAATATTCGCTTCGCGCTCGAAGCGTGCCATCGCGCCTTCGTTGCCGAGCAAGCCGAGCGCAATGATCTTGATCGCAACCGTACGCTCTTTGCCATCTTTGTCATAACGGGCACGGTAGACGGTACCCATGGCACCGCTACCGAGTTCTTTTTCGACATTGAACGGACCAATTTTTTGGCCGACGAACATGGCATTCCCCTCACCCAAGCGGCGAAGGCGCTATTGTAAGACTTCGCACGCAAAACGCATGACTGTTCGTCAGAACGAACGATTCTTTCGCAGCTATGTATATCACCATCGAAAACACAATGCCCCAGAGTTGCGTATGTGGCCACCATGACAGCAACTCGAATCTTGACTTTCACCCACACGATCAGCGGGAGTCAATAAGTTTTCGACGAATTGACGTAAGTCAGAATTGTGCGGTGCGCACGGACGTACTCAAAAGTGCGCCGAAATGACATAGAAAAGGCGCGCGGTGACATAGAAAGTGCGCGCAATGACACAGAAAAGGCGCTTTCGGTCGCGAAAAGGTCGGTACTTGCGGCGAGTGGTGAATCGATGGCCCCCGCCGCAACCCCTGAAATGAGCGAGAGATACGGCAAAATTACCGCGAACCGATAAACGACTTGCGATCAAAAACCGGCATTTTAAGACGAAAAAACACCCGAAAAACCGGTTTTTGAGCGTTCGCAATTCGGACTTACGTCGATGACAAGAGGCGATTTTTGCAAGTTTTACCGACTTTCCGCCAATCGTTTTGCGATTTTGTCGTCAATTGGCGATTGACTAGCCGGTAAAGTTTGCCTATGCTTTGCTGAGTTGGTGTCCTCACCCCGCCTGCTACGCCCGACGACTGGGCGATCTCGACGTTACGATTCCTATTCGCAAGCTATGTTAGCTGCGACGGGAATTATTTTTGCGGAACTGGAAACTCAAACTCAACCTTTGGCGTCTTATGCGACGTAAGGTGTGATGACTTGTTGAGTGCCCGCCAGACTACTCGCTTCATCGTATGGGAGATCCGACCGTGACGAACCCGCTCAATTGCTTAGGCTCGCCGCTGCCCCGACGCACGATGCTTCGCGTCGGATTTCTCGGTGGACTCGGGCTATCGCTCGAAAGTTTCTTCCGGATGCAAGCCGCTCAAGCGGCCGCACCATCGACCGTTGCGGCACCCGTGAAGGGGCCGAAA
>JANXNT010001226.1 GCA_025353985.1 Limnoglobus sp. | reverse complement strand
ACGGCCTCGATGTATAGGCGATCCTTGCTGCCGAAGTGGTAGTTCACCGCAGCAATGTTCGCGTTCGCCTTCGTGCAGATTTCGCGAACCGAAACCGCCTCAAAGCCTTTCCGAGCAAACGCTTCCTCAGCAGCGGCAATCAACCGCTTCTTCGCGTCCGGTGTCACGTGTTCGTTATTCATGGTCGTTCTGAAATTCACTATCGACAGTTACCAACGATCATATGAAACAAACGTTTGAAAAGTCAAGTCGGGTCAGAAATCGTCGCAGATCCACCGAGCGTTTTCGTATCTGGCCCCTGTGAAGCCGGTTTGGTTTATGGCCGAATCCGCAGGTATCGCGTAACGTATTGCCATGGGAGAAATGAGTGCAAAAGCGAGGTTTCCAATCGCGCGGCGGTTGCTGCGGCTCGCGAAGGCGTGGCGATTGCGGCATCAGAACCGCTTCAATTTTTGGATCCACGTCATCGGCATTCCGATTGCGATGTCATCGCTCGTGCTTTGGCTAATTCTGCCGTGGGAATGGTCGATCGCCGCGTTTCTGCTCGGCTACTTGCTGCAATATGTCGGCCACCGCATCGAGGGGAACGACGTTGGAGAACTGATACCGATCAAGCGCTGGCTCGGTTGGCCCGTCGTCGCGATCGCACCGCAATATTCGTTACCTCAACCGCCTGAACTGCGATAGTCCGTCAAGTTCCGTGTCGCTCTCATCCCCCCACTTGAGTCGATTTACCCAGATTGACGCAAATCGGTCAAATTCGGACATCACATCCGCAACAATCGGCAAATCCAGTAGATTTTTTCAGGCAACATGACGATAGGTTCCTCGGACGCCCCTCGAAACGGGGGCGGCGTCAGCGATGGGGGGGAACGCGACGTGACGAAGAGCATGATGCGAAAACTGTGGACGACACGACTACTTTGCGGCCTGATTGCCTGGGCGTCAGCGGGGGGTTGCAAGCAGCAACTCTTCGTCGAACCCGGCGACTACAAAGGCGTGACCAAAGCCGGGCTGGAACGGCTCGAAGAGCGCCCCCACGACCCGATCGCGCCATCGCTGATCGAGAACGGGCTGAACCCCGCCACCGTGCTCGACCCGAGTCGCCCCGCCAAACTGATGACGATGAAAGAGTGCATCTCGCTCGCGCTCGAGCAAGGCAACGTCGGCTCGCAAGGCGGCTTGCAGAATGCGGGTTCCACGAACGATAACTTGCCGCAATTCACCGGCCGGAACGTCGCCGGTTCAGACACGATCAAGGTTCTCGTGCTCGATCCCGCCATCGTCGGGGCCGACATCGAACGGGCACTGTCGAAGTTCGACGCACGCTGGATTACGAGCATGACGTGGTCGAAGAACGACACGGCTACCGTGAACTTCCAACAGGCGTTCAACAACGGTGATACCGCCAGTTTCACAACGACGTTAGCGAAGCCGCTACCTACCGGGGGCGTTGCGGGTATCACGTTCGGCACCGATTATCGACGGTTCACGGCGAGTGCGCAACAACAGTTCGCGTTACAACTCACAACGCAGTACACGCCACGGGTGCAGTTCCTGTTCGAACAACCGCTTCTGCAATCGTTCGGCGTGGAAATCAACCAACTGG
>JANXNT010001216.1 GCA_025353985.1 Limnoglobus sp. | reverse complement strand
CGACGAACCAACGCTCGCCGGTTTTTTTGAAGAACACGCCGCGATCTTTCACTTCCTTCAGCGTCACTTTTGCTGTCTCGCCATCGATGGTGAAGTCGCCTTCGCGTAGGTATTTCCGCAATTCTTTGGCGAGCGTTGCGTCGGCTGCGAACTTGTCCGCGAGGTCTTTGACGACCAACCGGTAGCCGCGAACCCGTGCTTCTTCCTTGACGAATTCGGCAAACGCTTCCGGCTCGTTTGGGATCTGCTCGAGTTTCGTCACGTTGGCCGGTTTCTCGCGTTGTTGAATCTGCTTCGTGCGAACGTCCAACTCGACATCGCGTTCGATTTGTTTCGCTCGCTCGACGATTTTGGCTTCGATGACTTTCTCATCGATGATGTAGGCCGCGAGAAATTCGTAGCGTTCGTTCTCGATCGCCTTGATCGCGGATAGCAGCGTGTCTTTCGGCGATGTCTGCGGGAAGAGTCGCGGGTTCGGGATCACGCCGAATCGCGGCAACGTAATGACGGGCTTCGGTGCCTCGACGGGCGCTTCCACTTTCGGCGGATCGACCTTCGGGGCTTGCGCGTACGCCGCGAATGGCAGAGACAGCACGACCGACACAATCCACAATTTCCACATCGCGACCTCGCTTGTTAGCTCATCATCATTCGAGAAATATCGGGAATTATCGTCGGCCAAGGCACGTTTAGGCAATTCGGAACGGCCAGATCGCCGGTAAACTTTCGCGGGTGGGTGGCGTGTCGAAAGTGTTCGGTATAATCCGACATATGGCAGGCAATACCTTCGGCAAACTTTTCCGCGTCACGACGGCGGGCGTCAGTCACGGCCCCGGCTACCTTTGCATCATCGATGGATGCCCGGCGGGACTCGCGCTTTCGGTCGATGACCTCCTCCCCGATCTCCGCCGTCGGAAGCCGGGGCAGTCGAAACTCACGACTCAGCGCGACGAAGACGACCTACCGGAAATCTGGTCGGGCATCTTCGAAGACAAAACCGATGGCACGCCGATCGGCATTTCCTTCCGCAACGGCGACCAACGCAGTAATGATTACGGCGACATTAAAGACAAATATCGCCCCGGCCACGCCGACTATACCTTCGATGCGAAGTTCGGTTTCCGGGATTATCGCGGTGGCGGCCGAAGTAGTGCGCGGGAAACGATTTGTCGCGTCGCCGCTGGTGCCGTGGCGAAAAAACTCCTCGCGATTCACGGCATCCGCATCCTGGGTTACGTCAAACAAGTCGGCAGTGTGATCGCGAATATCCCCGACCCGACAGCGGTGACGCTCGAACAAGTCGAAGCCAGTCCGACGCGTTGCCCCGAACCGGTCGCGGCGCAGGCAATGTACGATTTGATCGATGCCACGCGGAAAGATCGCGATTCGATTGGAGGTATTTGCGAACTCGTTGCCGTGGGCGTGCCACCGGGTCTGGGCGAACCGGTGTTCGACAAACTCAAAGCCGACCTTGGCAAAGCGCTCCTTAGCATCCCCGCCGTGACCGCGTTCGAGTACGGCAACGGTTTTGCGGTGGCCACGATGCGTGGCAGCGAGAACAACGACATTTACCGCACCGATTTCCGCACCGAAACCAACCGCCACGGCGGTATGCTCGGAGGGATTTCTTCGGGAATGCCAATCGTCTGTCGCGTGGCGATTAAGCCGACGAGTAGCATCCCGAGGGCACAAAAAACGATCGATCGCGATGGTAACGCGACCGAAATTCTCGTGAAAGGCCGCCACGACCCATGTTTGTTACCGCGCTTCGTGCCGATGGGCGAAGCGATGATCGCGCTCGTTTTGGTCGATCATCTGATGCATGCGAAGACGAGCAAAATTTGATTGGGATCGACTTTAGCGATTGATTTATTGCCGAAATCTCCACTGTTTTCGTTGATCGGCATCGGATTTATTACCAACTATTGCTTGGCGAGCGACCAAACTGGCGGTAAACTGTCCATGACGGAATTGCATTCCGATCGATGATTACCCGCTGCAAGCGGGGCTTAAAATGAGGTCCGCGACGTATGGCTCGGCCATCAGCCGGTGACGTGCGAAACGGCATACCCAAGACTATGGGGCTTCGACGCTCGGATCGCTTTTTGAGTGGGTTGAATGCTTACGACCGGGTGGTTTTCGTCACCCACATTCATGCTGACCCCGATGGTCTGGGAAGCATGTTCGGGTTGGCCCACCTGATCGAAACGCTGACAGAAAAGCCGACGATCATCACGCAAGATGGCCCGATCAGCCGGGCCGAAAACCGTGCGTTAGTCGACACGTTGCACCTCGATCTTATCCCGATCAAGATAGTCGATTGGCACAAGGGCGATGCCGTCGTCATGGTCGACAGCCAGCCGAAAACCGGCCGACACACCTTCGACGAAAACGTCCCGCTTTATGCGGTGATCGACCACCACGAAACGCCCGGCGACCTCGAAGACGTGGCGTTCATCGATGTTCGCCCCAACATGGGCGCAACCTGCACACTCGTAACGAAGTACCTCATCGAACAAGGCGTCACGCTTACCGAAAAACTCGCTTCGTCGCTGTATTATGGCATCGAGACGGAAGTGACGGGTTATCCACGCGAAGCCACCGAAGCGGATGACGAAGCGCTGAACTACTTATTCGGCCTCACCGACAAAGATCTACTCGCGCAAATCCGCAATGCCCGCTTGCCGCATAGCCACTTCGAATGTTTGCTCGAAGCGCTGCAAAGCTCGTTTCTCTACGACCGTTTCGTCATCAGTTGGGTCGATGATCTGCCACAACCCGAACAAGCGGCGGAGGTTGTCGATTTCATGATCCGCTTTGAGAAGGTCGATTGGGCGGTCTGTTGTGGCATCCACAAGGACAAGCTCATCATCTCGGTGCGTTCGGCACTGCCGCACGCAAAATCCGGAGAGATCTTGCGCAGCGTCGTCGGCACACTCGGCAACGCGGGTGGCCACGATCGTCGCGCGGGTGGCTGTATTAGTTTGGCGGGCAAGTCGGTCACGGCGATCGAGGAATTACAGGCCAAGTTACGGCGTCGGTTCCTCAAAGCGTTAAACATCGAAGACAACCGCGGCCGCCGACTGGTGGCACTCCGGGAAATGCTACAGAACCTGCAATCGTAACAGAATTGCAACGGCAACTTAAAAACGATACAGATGTCCGCTGATGACGTCTGAAATCCGCAACTCAATTCCCATAAAGGCTTTACGCCGAAACAGTTCGCGTGTTTCGGCCAATTTTGACACGTTTCGTGCCGTCCAAACTGGCAATTCGCGAGAATTTCTTGAAAGAGACATTGACGAGTCCGCTATAGTTCTGATGAGCGAATCAAAAGTCGTTTTGTACGATTTCCACCGCGAATCCCTCAACTATCAAACGACGCTGTTCGTTGCCCAATTGTGAAGTTGGCACGGATACTGCTGGAGGACATAGTCATGGCAAGATTAGACGCACTACACAAGATGCAGAATACCCTTCTGGGCCGTCGTTCGGTGCTGAGCAAGCGGCTCGGTGGCGACCTGGATGGCCTCTCGAACAGCCTCACCGGCGGCGATGCGGCCGATGCCGCTTTCGATAATGTCGGCGAGGAACTCGCCTCCCAACTCGCCGAACTCGAGGCGAAGGAAATGTCGCAGATCGACCGCGCTTTGCTGCGAATCAAGCAAGGAATGTACGGCATCTGCGATGGTTGCGAGTGCAAAATCCCCGTTGCGCGGCTCAGTGCGCTGCCCTATTCGACGATGTGCATCAGTTGCCAGCGTGACTCGGAGAAGGATGGCAACTGGGAGGCCGATCACGAGATCGCGAACTGGGAGAAAGTCCGCGACCACGGTTCCGACGATAAGGAAGTTCGGCTCTCAGACTTTGAAGTCGATTACAGTAAGTGATCGTCGAACGTCCAACTTGATACATTTCCGGCCCGCACCGTCTACGTAGACTGCGGGCTTTTTTCGTATTTTAACGCCTCGCCGAAATCGTTTTGCCACGATGTTTCGCTTTTCCTTCCAGTTCTGAAAACCACACCGGATAGATTGGCTTTGTCGCCACGGTTCGTTGTCGTTGTTATCGACCGAACCCGGCGGATCCCTGCCACGCGGATCGGCCTATCATGCGGAATCGTTTCCCCCGTTTACTGCTCGTCTTTCTCGGCGCGATGGCCGGCGGGGCGTCGATCAGCCTGTTCAGCCACCCAACGCAACCCGTTGCCGCGGAACCGAGTCCGTTACCAGCTGCGCCTGCGAATTTTGCCCCCATAACTGATAGTTTCGATAGCATCGTTGCGAAGCTCGCGCCGTCGGTGGTGGCCATCGACGCGGTCAAATCGCAAGTCGCGAGTACCTCGAACAAGGGCAAACCGCAGGAAGAATCGGGTTCGGGCGTGCTATTGCAGTTCGATGGTTACAAAGGCATCATCGCGGTCACAAACAATCACGTCATTAGCGGGGCCAAAGCTGAGGAAATTACGGTCACTTTGAACGACGGTCGTATTCTTCGCCCGGCTCGTGTTTGGTCGGATCCAGAATCGGACATCGCAATGCTCGCGTTGGATGCTACGAACCTGCGGCCCGCCACGATGGGCGACAGCGATCGCGTTCGCGTCGGCCAGTGGGTGCTCGCGTTCGGCAGCCCGTTCGGCCTCAGCCAGACGGTTACGCACGGCATCATTTCCGCTAAAGATCGCGGGCAAATCAGCCTTGGCAACACGATTCGCATCAAGGAGTTTCTACAAACCGATGCCGCGATCAACCCCGGTTCGAGTGGCGGCCCGCTCGTCGCCACCGATGGCAATGTGGTCGGCATCAACACCGCAATTGCCTCGAATAATGGCAACAACAGCGGCGTGGCGTTTAGTATCCCGATCAACCTCGTGAAGCGAATCGGCAAGGAACTGCTCGCGAAAGGCGTCATCCATCGCGGCTACCTCGGCGTGCAACTCGCGCCGACGCTCGAACCGTCGGAAGCGCTGCGTTTGGGCCTCGATCGCGTTCGTGGGGCATTAGTCGATGGCGTTCACCCGAACAGCCCGGCCGCAGTGGCAGGACTGAAGCAAAGCGATGTGATCCTCAAGATGGAAACCGTCGAATTACGAGATGAAAATCACTTGATCAACCTCATCAGCAACCTGCCACCCGCCCATCGCGTCCGCCTCGGTGTCTGGCGCGAACGCCAAATGCAAACGGTCGAAGTCGTCATCGGCGACTGGTCTGCCACCCCGCGCAGCAAGTGACAATTGACGGCAATTTAGCCGCGCAGTCTTCGAGGCGAAGCGCGGGTAGCGTACATCCATCGAAACATGATTGTTTCCTACGCACGTGCCCCGCGCTTCGCTGCGCAAAGCCTGCGCGGCTAAACTACCGTATAATACGCGCATGATTACTGCGGAACCCGACATCGTTCTGAAACGCGACACGCTGCTGGCGATCCTTCGGCGGTTGCCGGGGGTGGCGGTGGCGTTTAGTGGGGGCGTCGATAGTGCTGTGGTTGCAAAGGCGGCGTTTGTGACGCTCGGCGAGGCGGCGATTGCGGTGACGGCGGATAGCGCGAGTGTGCCGAGAAGCGAATTGCTCGCGGCGATCGAGTTGGCGAAACACATCGGCATTCGGCACGAAGTCGTTCGTACCGATGAATTTGCGAACCCCGATTACATTAAGAACGATGGCAGTCGCTGTTACCATTGCAAAACCGAATTGTATTCGCGAATCGATGCGATCCTGCCCGCTCTTGGCGTGACGGTGATGTGTAGTGGGGCGAACCTCGATGATGCGGGGGATTATCGGCCGGGGTTGCGTGCGGCGGCGGAACATTCGGTACGACACCCGTTGCAAGAAGCGGGGTTTACGAAAGCCGATGTGCGAGCGCTTGCGAAACTCTGGGAGTTGCCCGCGTGGGACAAACCGGCTGCGCCGTGTCTCTCGAGTCGGATTGCGCCGGGGCTAGCGGCAACGGCGGAACGCACGTTGCGGGTCGAACGCGGCGAGGAATATCTGAAGTCGCTCGGGTTGCGTGTCTGTCGCGTGCGATATCATGAAGGCGACATCGCGCGGATCGAAGTGCAACCGACGGAGATTGCCCGGCTAAGCGTCGAGCCGATCCGTAGCGAGTTGAGCCGGACGTTCCGCGAGATCGGTTTTCAGTTTGTGACGATCGACCTCGAAGGATTTCGCTCGGGTAGTATGAACGACTTGATTTCCCTCGAAGTGAAAGTCCGCTTTGGAGCATCGCGATCATGACCCCGCTTGCCGCGAACGTTGCCCTCGATCAGTTTTTTCTCGAAGCGCGTTGTCAATTACTTACCGTGGCAGCGATACTCGATCGAATTGATCGCGGTAGTGGTGCGGATGCGGCGAACAGCGACCCGCGTACGCAGCGGATTCATGCGGCGGTGGCGCTGTTATCAAGCGGGAATCTGGATCGTGCAGAGCAAATTCAAAAGCTATTTTCGCTCGAATACGATCCCGAATGGAAACGTCCGCAGCCACGGTAACATTCGCGAATCCGTCACAGGATCGATTTTCGTGCATAAAACCCCTGCACATCGAACGCCAGACTTGTAAACTTCCCTGAATACATATCGGGCTTCGCACGGAAACTTGAGGGTTGACATCCATGCCGATCAAAGTCACCTGCAACAATTGCGGCGGAGTATTGCACGCGCCGGATGATTCTGCGGGCAAAAAGGGACGCTGCCCAACGTGCGGCACGGTCCTGACGATCAACGCCGATTCGCCGAGTTCGGCGGCAGCCGCATCGGTGTTCGGCGCGCCGATGCTGC
>JANXNT010001168.1 GCA_025353985.1 Limnoglobus sp. | reverse complement strand
CGAGGGAAACCGTACTTTGCGGTACCGTCGACCCACATCACGGAAAGCCCACGCGAACGGAGGAAGTCGCACTCGGCGGCTTCCATGTACTGGAAGAAATTCGCAAAGTGAACGATGCCTGCCATGTCGGTGTCACCGAACGCGACGCGGCGGGTGGTAGTGAAGCCTGTTGCCATAATGGGCATTCTATTCGCTCATGCGGTGACAGGCTTTTGTCCGCGAACGTATTCGTGCAGAAGTCGCTCGGTATGCTCCGCCATCGCTCCCGCGTGAAAGCGAGTCGCCACCGCGTCACGCCCTTTTCTTGCCATAGTTTCGCGTAAATCGGCATCGTCGAGAACGCGACGCAAACCGAGTGCAAGTGCCTGCGGGTCGTTTGGCGGCACGAGCAAACCGGCTCCGGTTAACTCAATCAATTCGGGGAACGAACCATGTGCCGGTTGCACGACAGGCACTCCGTTCGCCCACGCTTCGAGGAGGTACAACCCCTTCGGTTCGTGGTAAACCGTCGGTACGGAAAGCACATCGATGCTGTTCAGGAAACGAACTTTGCTCGCGTGGTCGGGGCTTTCGACGTACTCGAATTGGTCGCGCAGGCCCGCCGTTTCGAGTTCCTTCATCTGTTCCGCGAAATAGGCGCGATGGTTCTCGCCGAGCCAACCCGAAGCCCGAAGTCTGTACGGCGGGCTACCCGGCATTTGTCGCAACCGGATGAACGCATTGATCAGATTGTGGAAGCCTTTCTCTGGGCAGATGCGTGCGAAGTAGCCGATGCGAAGTGCGGGAACTGGGGCAGTGGGGCGAGTGCCGCCGTGGCCGCGTAACGAGATTCCGGGGTAAACGATGTGCACTTTCTTGCGGTCGATCTGCAAGTATTTCGCCATGTCGTTTGCGTAAAATTCGCTCGTGCTGATGAAGCCATCGAACGACTCGCTGTTCGTGCGGATCAGTTCGAGGCAGATTTTGCGATCCGCTTCGGGGAGCGCTTCGAGGAAAATATCATCGCCTTGAAGTGTCGCCAGGATTGGCACGTTCAACTCGGCACGCAGTTGCGGGGCGATGCCGGAGAGTAGCACGTTTGTGAGGATAATCACTTCGGGCTGGATCTCGGCTTTCAGCCAGTCGATCAGCTTTTGCAGCTCTTTACGTTGGTAACCATCTTGCCCCTGGAGCATCGAAATGGTCAGGCTGCCGAGCACGCTGTACGGCGTTCGCGAGGCGAACCGCGACACCCATTTCAGCAACC
>JANXNT010000723.1 GCA_025353985.1 Limnoglobus sp. | reverse complement strand
AAATCCAAGGCTGTTTTTGACTGAGATTGCCTTAAAAGGTCGGTTTTGGACCGATTTTCAGCAACAGATACGCAAAAAGTCCTTAAAAATCGTCATTTGACCCCGTGAACGGTTACAGTAGAACGATTGTTTTTTCAAAGTCGAGCCGGAGGTCGCCCACTTTTCCTACGGTTTCCTGGTGAGCACAGTTAAGTGCATCTGCGGCTTTTTCGTTCGTTTGGAGCTTCATATCAATGCGAGGAACGACATTCTCCAGATCGAGAAGTCTGTCGGCTTGGGTTTTTCCCGGCACGTTAGTTTCCTGCTATCTCTTGCAATAGTTTTTTGGTTTGGGCCCCGAGCAAGTCGCCCCAAAGTCGGTAAAGCCGAAAGTCGATTTGGTTCGGAGACTGGAGTTCGGTCGGCGCAAAATTGCCACTCACTTCGCCAAACGAGTCTTTGAGCTGCAAAACGTAGATCGGGCGACCACGTGCGTCCTCGGTGCGATCCCAGCGGGCTTCGACAAGCCCAGAGGATTCCCCCAGGACTTCCTCTAACTGCTTCTTGGTCTGTTCGAGCAGGATGAACTGATCCGATATTTGCTTAGTTTTATCAGTGAAGGTCATTTTCATAGGGACTCCTCATATGATCACTACTGACAACGCAAATTGTATCGCAAATTTTGGCACGGTTCAAAACGAGGTAACAACTGGCGAGCGAATCCGTGGGTTGAACCACACCAGAATTTTTCAGGTCGAGCCGAAATCAAAAACGGGTGTAAGGTTTTGTCCAGCGAATCGACCGATAGTAATAAGTATTCTCAGTGCGTGTATCTCGTTGGCAAATCCGGGAACGTGCGATATCACTGGGGAGATTGACTCGACAAAACCGGCGAACCGAATGCGAAAACGCATCCAGAAACGATTCGGCCAAAAATAACTTCTACTTTTATGAGGGCGACTTATGCGATTGTTCTTTATGTGTCTGCTAGTGGGAACGGCTGCCATCGTCGGCTGTTCGACGTCGGCGGAACGAACTGCTTCCCTGGCCCCTATGCCCGACGACTATGTAGTCTCGGTGCCGGGCATGCACTGAGGACAGACCTGTGAAGCACGGGTCCGTGCTGCGGTGAAGTCGTTGCCGTTCGTTGATTCGGATTCCGTGCGAGCCTCCCTCGCATCCCGACAAGTCGCCTTCCGAACAAAGAAAGATCGAGCGTTCGATAAAGCGGAATTCGAGAAAACGCTTCAAAAAGCCGGATACGACAGCATTTCGGTCGTCGTACAACCGAAAGCATAGTCGCAGGATCGAGCGTCCCGTAGTGCA
>JANXNT010001139.1 GCA_025353985.1 Limnoglobus sp. | reverse complement strand
GTTAATCCTGTCAAAACGAAAGTCGCTCGATGCACATCTCCGCTATTCTCGTTCTCGCGATGGCATCGCAATTTCAATCCCCCGCGTTTCGCCTCAGTGCGAAACCGGGGTCAATACTTGCTATCGAAGTCGTCAATTTTGCTGTGAAACCCGATCCGGATTGGTCAACGAAACTCAAAGTCATCACGGCTGATGGCACGCCGGAACAGCGTGCGGCACGGCTGCCGATGTTGGGCGAATACAGTTACGAAAATGGCACGTTGCGGTTCGTGCCGCGATTCCCGTTTTCGGTGGGCGTGAACTATCTCGCGATTTGGACCGACGACACCAAACGCGAGTTTGCGTTTGCGATTCCGAAGCCCGTCGTCGAACGTTCGCGAGTGGTGGCGGTCTATCCATCGGGCGACAAACTGCCGGAAAACACGCTGCGAATGTACATACACTTCTCGCAATCGATGTCGCGCGGCGAAGCGTTCCAGCGCATTCGCTTGTACTGCGACACCGACAAAAAATTCGTCGAGATGCCATTCCTCGAACTGGACGAAGAACTCTGGTCGCCAGACCGCAAACGCTTCACGTTGTTGTTCGATCCGGGCCGTATCAAGCGCGAGGTCAAGCCGCGCGAAGATCTCGGGCCGGCGCTCGAAGCGGGGAAGTCGTTCACGCTGATCGTCGATCCCAAATGGGAAGACGCCAACGGCAATCCGCTCGCGGAAAGCTACCGCAAAACCTTTACCGTGGTGGCCGCTGACAGGCTGGCCGTCGATCCGTTGAAGTGGAAAATTGCGGGGCCGAACGACGCGGGAACGCTCACCGTGTCGCTGGGCAAACCGCACGATGCTGCGTTACTGCAACGGCTGGTTTGGATCGAAGATTCTAAAGGCGACAAGTGCGATGGTGACATCGCACTGTCAGCCCACGAAAGCGTTTGGTCGTTCCAGCCGAAACGAGCGTGGCTGCGTGGCAGCTATCGGCTCGTTATCGATCATCGGCTCGAAGACCCGTGCGGGAATCGCGTCCACGACCCGTTCGAAACTGACCTCACGAAGCGGGATTCGCTGAAACCGAAGCCGAAAACAGTCATTCTCGAATTCACCGTGAAGTGAGGTGTTACTTTGCTTTCGCTTGGAAATACTCTTTCAGAAACGCACGCAGCGGCTTCGAACGCACTTGATCCGCCGTAGTAAATTCGAGGCGAAGGACTTCGGTACCGTCGGAGCGTTCGTTGGCAATCGATGCCGCGTGTGCGGCACCTTCGACGTGGCTGAGGTTGTACTGGCCTTGCTTGATGACGAAGTTGCAAACGAGCGTTTTGCTCTCCTTCGTACGCCACCAACCCCACGACTTCCCGTCGTTCGCGGTCTTGAACAAAATATGCTCGCGGCTATCCCATTTCACTTCGACATCGGGCACCATTTCGCCGATGAGTTTCAAGAGTAGGGGCAGGGCAGGGCGGTCCCACTTTGCCCCTTTGCCGGGCGGGAACCCTTTCTCGCCGAGGTGCCACGCTTCGCCGTCTTTCTTCCACGGCATGTGGTCTTCGATGCTACTTTGCGATTTTTCTTGCTGGCTGGCGAACGACGCGACCGCCGTCTGGAGAAATTTCTGAAAGGGTGCGGTTTCGACCTCGGCCATCTTGTGAACGACGATCACGACCTGTTGCATTCCCGGCGATGCGGTCACTTCGACGCGGTTACTATCGCGCGAAAATCCTTCGAGGCCCGGCGTGTCGCTGAGCGGTTTGAGGTTGAGTTCCGCACCCAGAACGTCTTCCTTAAACGTGCCCCGACCGACGCGGAACACGAGCTTCAAATATGCCTCGTGGCCCGTCATTGCGTGTAGGAACCAGCCGTTCGTTTTCTTCGCGGCCGAGATTTCCACGATGCTGCGGTGGTTCCAATTCGTATCGGAGAACGTACCGGATTCGTGAATGCGTTCGTTCACCCATGCGAGCACGGCACCTTCCCACTTGCACGGTTTCCCGGTCGTGGTAACGCGGTCTTTCGTGTGCCATCGCTCGCCGTTTTCCTCCCAAGGCAACTGCGAATCTTTGCCAACTTCGGAGATATCCATATCGCCGACGAGTGCGAGTTTCGCTGCCTTCGGGTCGTACTTTTCGCGTTCCACGTGCGGCCCCGCCGCGAGAGTCTCCTTCAAAATCAGGCCCGTGTGCGAGATGAGCCGCGACTTGTCCGCGGCCTGTCTCGCCACGACTTCCGGCGTGCCTTGCGCGACGACCTGCCCGCCGCGAATCCCCGCTTCGGGGCCGATGTCGATGACCCAATCTGCCGTCTTGATCACTTCGAGATTGTGTTCGATCACGATGACAGTGTTGCCGAGATCGGCGAGGCGGTGGAGCACGTCGAGTAGTTTTCGCACGTCGTCGAAATGCAGTCCCGTCGTCGGTTCGTCGAGCAGATAAATCGTGCGTCCGGTGCTCGGCCGCGCGAGTTCGGCTGCGAGTTTCACCCGCTGCGCTTCACCGCCGGACATCGTCGGTGCCGACTGCCCGAGTGCCATGTACCCGAGGCCGACATCGGCGAGCGTTTGCAGAATCACGCGAATTTTCGGGATGTTTTTGAACAATTCCAACGCCTGCACGACTCGCATCGCGAGTACGTCAGCAATCGATTTGTCGTGGAATTTCACTGCCAACGTTTCGGGGTTGTATCGGCTGCCGTGGCATGTATCGCACTCGACCCAGACATCGGGGAGGAAGTGCATTTCGATCTTCTTTTGGCCCATGCCTTCGCAGGCATCGCAGCGGCCGCCCTTCTGGTTGAAGCTGAATCGCCGCGGGTGGTAGCCACGCACTTTCGCTTCGGAGAGCCGCGAATAGACTTCGCGAATGAGATCGAAAACGCCAGTGTAAGTCGCCGGATTCGATGACGGCGAATTACCGATCGGGTCTTGATCGACGTTGATCACTTTGTCGATGAAGTCGAGACCGGTGATCTCGTCGTGGGCGGCACCGACGGTACGAGCGCGGTTGAGGCGGCGCGCGAGCGTGTTGAAAAGTACCTCGTTAATCAGCGAACTTTTCCCCGACCCGCTGACGCCCGTGACCGCGATGAACGAACGCAGCGGCAGGCTGACGTCGATGTTTTTCAGGTTGTTTTGTCGCGCCCCGCGAATCGTCAAAAACTCGTTCGCTGGGAACTCGAATATCGTTCGCAAGTCGGCTTCGGTCGCCTCAATCGGAACTGGTTTCGCAGGCGTTTTCAAGGTAATACGCCGGTTGGTCGGCACGGGAATCGACATCTTTCCCGACAGGTATTGGCCGGTAAGTGAAGCCTTGGATTTGAGCACCTGCTTCGGCGGGCCGAACGCGGTAATTTCGCCACCGAGATCGCCCGCGCCGGGTCCGAAGTCGAAGAGGTGATCCGCACTCGCGATCACCTCGCGATCATGCTCGACGAGGATGAGCGTGTTGCCGAGATCGCGGAGGCGTTGCAGCGATTTTAATAGCCGGGCGTTGTCTCGCGGGTGCAGGCCGATGGTCGGTTCATCGAGCACGTAAAGCACGCCGGTGAGGCCCGAACCGATCTGCGAAGCGAGCCGGATGCGTTGGGCTTCGCCACCGGAAAGCGTCGGCCCCTGTCGCGCGAGCGTCAGGTAATCGAGGCCGACATCGATTAGGAACGTCAGGCGATTGCGTACCTCGCGTAACACTTCGCCGGCGACGCGGGCTTGCTCGGTCGATGGCTTCCATTCGTCGAAAACTCGGTTCGCATCGGACAGCGGTTTATCGCAAAGTTCGCCGAGTGATAGCCCTGCGACACGGGTGGCTGCCGCATCGGTCCGCAACCGCGAACCGTGGCAAGCGGAGCAGGGCACTTCATCGACGAGGTGTTCGAGTTTTTGCCGATACACGAAGCTCACACGAGACGCTTCGTCGATCGCCGGGAAGAAGCCTTTGTACTGGAATTTGTGCGTTCCCGACAGTTGCACATCGGGCGTACGTGGCTTCTTTCCCTTCGCTGCGGGTACCGCCGGCGCGAGTGCAATCCAGTCGTCGCCCGTGCCGTGCGTGATCGTGCGTTGGTGCTTCGGTTCGAGCGAACTAAACGGCATATCGAGCGAGAAACCGACGTGTTTGGCCAAGCCCTCCGCGACGCGCAACCACGTCGAACCGGGCGCGAGCCACGGCCACGCCGAGATCGCCCCTTGCCGCAGTGTCAGCCCGGTGTCACCGATCAAGAGGTTCGCGTTCGCACCGCGCTGGAAGCCGAGGCCCTCGCAGGTGGGGCACCAGCCGAGCGGGCTGTTGAACGAATAATTGTGCGGGTTCAATGGCTCGTAGCTCGTGCCGCATTGGTCGCACGCCAGATGCTGCGAAAACTTCTCGATTGTCCACTGTGTTTCGTCTTTTTCGAGATCGACGTAGGCGATCAGCATCACGCCTTTACCCAGGCTCAGCGACTGTTCCACGGCCTCGGCGATACGAGTTCGCGTTCCGGCGCGGACGATGTTCCGGTCGACGACGACTTCGATGCGGTGCTTGCGTTTGTGGTCGATTGCGGGCGGTTCGTCGAGGTTGAACGAACGACCATCGACTCGCATTCGCGTGAACCCCGACCGGCGAATTTCATCGAACAGCGACTCGTATTTTTCCTGCCCCTTGCGTTCGATCGGGGCCATGATGTAGATCTTCGTTCCCTCGGGCATCGCGAGTATCCGCTCGACGATTTCGTCGCGCGTCTGCGTGCCAATCGGGACGCGACACTTCGGGCAGTAACGCTGGCCGAGCCTCGCGTAAAGGATGCGCAGGTAGTCGTAAATTTCGGTGATTGTGCCGACGGTCGAACGCGGGCTTTTGCTCGTCGTTTTTTGTTCAATGCTAACGGCGGGCGACAACCCCGTAATTTGTTCGACGCGTGGCTTCTGAATCTGACCGAGAAATTGCCGTGCGTAACTCGACAGCGATTCGACGTACCGGCGTTGCCCCTCTGCGTAAATTGTGTCGAGTGCCAACGAGCTTTTGCCCGAACCCGATGGCCCGCTGAACACGGACATCTCGTTGCGCGGGATGCGTGCCGAGACATTTTTGAGGTTGTGCTGCATCGCGCCGCGCACCTCGATATGCGTAATCTCCGGCAACCGTGGCTTCTTCGCCACTTTCGCTATTTTCGCTTTCTTTCCAGCTTTGGACATTAACTGACGACGCGGTGACAGTATCGGGATCAACGCCTGCCCCGTGTGCGACTCCGGTACCTTCGCAACCGCTTCCGGGGTGCCGACGGCGACCAGCATTCCGCCGCCCGCGCCGCCGTCCGGCCCCATGTCGATCAGCCAGTCGGCCGTCTTAATCACGTCGAGATTATGCTCAATCACGAGGACGGTGTTGCCGTTCGCCACAAAGCCCTGAAGCACATCCAGCAGCTTGCGAATGTCTTCGAAGTGCAGCCCCGTCGTCGGCTC
>JANXNT010001109.1 GCA_025353985.1 Limnoglobus sp. | reverse complement strand
ATGGCGATGGTCTGCTCGAAACGCAATCGACCGTGACCGATGCCAACGGGCAGTATCTGTTCACGGGCCTCATCACGAACAATGGCAAGGGTGCCGGTGTCCAATACACCGTCACCGTCGATCCGACGACGCTACCAGCCGATGTCGCGCAAACCGTCGACCCCGATGGCGTCCTCAGCAACGACTCGATCATCACGATCACCGATGCGGCACAGAACAACCTCCTTCAAGATTTCGGCTATCGTGGCACCGCGAGTGTCGGCGATACGGTGTGGTTCGATGCGAACAACGACGGCATCAAGGGGCCGAACGAGCCGGGCATTGTCGGGGCGAAAGTCACCGTCGTTTGGTTCGGGCAAGATGGCATCGAAGGCAACGCCGACGATGTGACGACGACCACCGTGACGGCAGGCAACGGCTTCTGGCAAGTGACCGGGCTGCCCGTCGGGAACTACCGTGCGACGGTCGATACGGCGACGTTGCCGAACGGCCTGAACGTGCAAACGTACGATCTGGATGGGCTGGCCACGCCGAGCACGACGCCGTTTACGCTAGTTTTGAACCAAGATCGCGTCGATGTCGACTTCGGCTATCGCGGTACCGCGAAGCTCGGCGACACGGTGTGGGTCGATCTCAACGGCGACGGAATTCAAACGCCGAACGAGCCGGGCATCCCGCACGCCACCGTCACGCTCGTGTGGTACGGCCAAGATGGCGTACTCGGCGGCAGCGACGATGCGACGCTGACGACGATCACCGATGCGAACGGAAACTACCAGTTCACCGATCTGCCAAGCGGCAACTTCCAAGTGAACGTCGACCCGACCACGATCCCGGCGAACCTGTCTGCCACGTACGACCTCGATGGCAAGGCGACCGCGAATGTCACCCTAGTGTCACTCGCGTTGAGCGAGAGCAATCAGGCCGTGGACTTCGGCTACAAGGGCACGGCATCGGTTGGGGATTTCGTGTGGTACGACGTGAATAAGGACGGCACGCCGACCTTCGCCGAACCGGGCATCGCGGGTGCCACCGTCACGCTGACGTTCGGTGGGGCCGACGGCGATCTGACGACGATCAACGACAACATCACATTCGTGACCACCACGGGTGCGGATGGCAAGTATCTGATTTCGGGCTTGCCAGTCACCATTAACGGTGCATTGCCGAACTACATCGCCACAGTTTCGAACGTCCCGGCGATCTTCACGGTGCAAACATTCGACCTCGATGGCACGACCACGCTGAACGCCGCAACGTTCGTTCTGGGTGCGAGCCAAGATCGTCGCGATGTCGATTTCGGCTTCCAAGGAACGGCCAGTCTCGGCGATTATGTCTTCCAGGACTTCAACGGAAATGGCGTACAAGACGCGGCCGATCTCGGTGTCAGTGGTGTGACAGTGAACCTGCTCGACGCCGCTGGGAACAAGCTCGCAACGACGACGAGCAATGCCGATGGCAAGTACAGTTTCCCAGGGCTGACCGCCGGAAACTACAAGGTTGCGTTCGTCACCCCAAGCGGATTCGTAATCACCGCGAAGAACCAACAAGGGAACGTCGCGGCCGACAGCGATGCGGACCGCACGACGGGTATCACGGCCACGATCGCACTGGCCACGGGCGAGATCAACCCGACGATCGACGCCGGGTTGTACGTGCCGGTGAGTATCGGCGACACGGTGTACTTCGACGCGAACGGCGACGGTAAACAAGCCACCACCGGCGAACCCGGCATCCCCGGTGCGACGGTCACGCTGAAGTACGCAGGGCCGGACGGCGTGTTCGGCACCCCCGACGACGCGACCTTCAGCACGACCACCAATGCGAGCGGGAAGTACCTGTTCCCGAGCCTGCCACCGGGCAATTTCCAAGTCGATATTTCGAACTTGCCGAACGGGCTGACCGTTGCGACGGCGGACCTCGATGGCATCGCCACTTTGAACACGACGAAGCTGACGGCCGTCTCCGGCACGAACCGCCTCGATGCCGACTTCGGCTATCGCGGGCCGGGGAGTATCGGCGACACGGTGTACTTCGACTTCAACGGCGATGGCCTACAAAGCCTGGGTGAACCCGGCATTGCGGGGGCGAAGGTCACGGTCACGTGGCTCGGCTTCGACGGCGTGACGGGCGGGACCGACGATGTCGTTTACACGACCACAACCGACGCAACGGGCAAGTATTCGGTGGCGAATCTGCCGCTCGGAAACTACACGGTGGGCGTCGATTCGACGACGCTGCCAACGGGTTTCGTGCCGATCTCGGACCTCGACGGTGTCGGCACGCCCAACACGACGAAGGTGTCGCTCGGCAGTGCGAATCCGAACCGCGTCGATGCCGACTTCGGCTACGTCGGCACCGGTTCGCTCGGGGATCGCGTGTGGGTGGACTTCAACGCGGATGGCAAACAAGATGCGAACGAACCCGGCGTTCCCGGCGCAACGGTGGTGGTGAACTACGCGGGTGTGGATAACGTCTTCGGCACCGCCGACGATGGATTGTTCACCTCGAAGACCGGTGCGAACGGCATCTACGGCTTCCCGAATTTGCCGATGGGAACGTACAAAGTCAGCGTGACGAACGGCCTGCCAACGGGCACCGTACCGACGTACGACCTCGACGGGACGCCGAACAACACGACGACGACGAGCTTGACGCAAAGCCAGAACCGCACCGATGTGGACTTCGGCGTGCGGGGCACGTCGAGCATCGCCGGTTCGGTGTTCCGCGACGATAGCAACGACGGCCGCCGCGACCCCGGCGAACCCGGTTTCCAAGGCGTGACGGTCACGTTGACCGGTACCGATATCCTCGGCAACCCGATCACCGTTGTCACCACGACGAACGGCAACGGCGACTACAACTTCCCCGGCCTCATGCCCGGAACGTACACCGTAACGGAAAGCACGCAGCCACCCGATACGGCTGATGGCCTCGATTCTGAGGGCAATGTGAACGGCCGACCGATGGGCACCGCCGGAAACGACATCGTGCAAACGATCGTTCTGGATGCGGGTCAGTCGTCGGTGGCCAACGTGTTCGGCGAACTCGCCGGGCTGGTTTCGGGCACCGTCTACGTCGATCGCAACCGCGATGGCATTCGCGATCCGAACGAACAGCGTCTGCCGGGTGAGACGATTCAACTGATCGATTCGACGGGCCGCGTCATTCGCACTACGACCACCGATTCGGACGGCAACTACCTCATTCGCGGCTTCGCACCGGGTACGTACACCGTGCGGGAACTGCAACCGAACGGCTACGGGAACGGCACGCCGAACGATCGCGTCGTCGATGTTCCCCCGCTCGGCAGAACGGGTATCGACTTCGGCGAAATCACCGGCACGGTGGCGGGCTTCGTCTATCGCGATTACTCGATCGACGGTGTGCGAACGTTGGCCACGGGCGAAACCGGCATCGGCGGCACGACGATCACGATCACCGGAACCGACGTTCGCGGGACGGTTGTCAACCGCACGACAACGACCGATTCGCTGGGCCACTACCAGTTCACGGACTTGCTGCAAGGCAGTTACACGCTGACGGAAACGCAACCGAACGGCTTCTTCTACGATGGTTTGGACACCGTCGGCAACCTCGGCGGCGTCGCCAGCAACGACAAGTTGGTCGTCGGCTTGCCGCCGGGTAGCGATGGCGTCGACTACAACTTCGGCGAGTTCCCACCGGCCGACCCATTCGGTTACGTCTACCAAGACTTGAACTTGAACGGCATTCGCGATGTCGGCGAACCGGGTATTGCGGGCGTGCCGATCACGATCTCCGGTACCGCGTTCGGCGGCACGATCTTCGCACGGCCACTCTCCCCGAGCGACTTCCAAAGTGGCTCGCTGACGATCTTCACCGATGCGAACGGCTTGTGGCAGTTCCCGATTCTGCCGCCTGGAACGTACACCATCGTCGAATCCGTTCAACCGAACGGCTTCCTCGATGGTACCGAACAAGACGGCGACCAGAACGGCCCTCCAGCGACCGTCGGCAACGATCGCTTCGACAATGTCGTACTCGCTCCGAATCCGATTCGCGGGCCGTTCAACTTCGGCGAGTACGTACCGCAATTGTCCAAACGCGGCTTCCTGGGAAGCACATTAATGCCAACGACGACGGCATCGGTGTTACCGACGCTACCGCGTTCCCCGGCCTTCACGGTGAATACCGGCACGCCAACTACCCCCGCGTTGATTGCGACTTCAACGGGGCCAGGCACGGCATCGCTCATCCGCGTGTTCGACTATGCAAGTGGTGGCGAGCGGTTCCGCATTCAACCGTACGAGTCGACGTTCGTCGGCGGCGTTCGCGTGGCGATCGGCGATGTCAGCGGCGACGGCACCGATGATATCGTGACGGGGATCGGGCCAGGGGGCGGCCCACGCATCCGCGTGTTCAGCGGCAAAGATGGCACGGTCGTTAAGGATTTCTTCGCCTACGAAGATTCGTTCCGCGGCGGGTTGTTCGTCGCAGTCGGCGACATCAACGGCGACGGCGTGAAAGACATCCTCACGGGGACGGAAGTCGGCGGCGGGCCGCGCGTCAGTGTCTTCGATGGCAAGACCGGGGCCGTGCTGGCGAACTTCTTCGCGTTCGATGTCAATCAGCGCGGCGGCGTGCGAGTCGCGGCGGGCGACTTCAACGGCGATGGCAAAGACGAGATCGTGGCCACGACGGGCGAAGGCGTCGCGACGAAGGTTCGCGTGATGAATGCAGACGGTTCAATCGTCCGCGAGTTCGCACCGTATACCGCGTCATTCACGGGTGGGGTTTCGCTCGCGGTCGGCGATGTCAACGGCGACGGGGTGCCGGACATTGCAACGGGTGCGGAAGTCGGCGGCGGGCCACACGTGCAAGTGTTCGACGGCAAGACGGGGTCCACGCTATCGAGTTTCTATGCGTACGATTCCGGCTTCACCGGTGGCGTGCGAGTGGCGTTGCAAGATGTCGACGGCGATGGCAAAGCCGACATCGTGACAGGAATGGGCGTCGGGGGAAGTAGCGAAGTCCGCGTGCTGCGTGGGACCGATCTGCAACCGCTCGACCGGTTCTTCGCCTTCGACGACATGTTCACAGGCGGTGTGTACGTCGGATAAAAACACTACGGCAGCAGGTCGGCGACGCGAACCGTCGCCGATGGCTGCGCGAGTGACGATACGCTGTCAGTGGGGCCAAAGATCGAAACCGTGGCGTAACGATGGCCACGTGGTACGGAGGGATCGGCGATCGGATCGCGAAAGACGTGCAATTGGCGGCGGGTCCAAATCGAGACGAATAATCATCGGAACGCCCCGGAGGGGCAGTGGGAATGTAGCCACGGGTAAAGCGCAGCGAAACCCGTGGAGCTTCCTGCCGCAGAAGCCGTTTCCATTTGCAAGCTCCTCCACGGGTTGCGCTCCACTCGACGTTGTCGAGTGTCACTCCCGACTGATGTGAAGTTAGCCTTTCTGTCGCATTTCCGTGAAAACGATCATCCGATTTCTAGTACCCACTTACTCCACTCCGTTTCGGAGAGGCCCGGTTTTTCGGCCT
>JANXNT010001107.1 GCA_025353985.1 Limnoglobus sp. | reverse complement strand
AGGAGATTCTCGGCTGCGAATACAAGGGGCACTACCCGAACGTGCTGAAAACCAAGGTCGAAATCGCCAGTGCGACCGCGAAGGCCCACCCGATATTGCAAGGCTGGCCCGCAGAGGCGGTCGAGTATTCATCGTGGTTGTACAAGTCGAATCCGCTCGCGAATGATGCCGTCGTATTGCTAACGGGCCGATGCGGAGACAACCCTGCGGAACCGCTCGCATGGGTTCGCGAGAAGGCGACGAACCGCGGGCGCATTTTCTACACTTGCCTCGGGAGTGCCGATGATCTCGCGAAGCCCGCGTTCGAGACACTTCTGAAGAATGGCATCGATTGGGCCACCAAAACGAAGCCGTAATCAAATCCACATCGCGAGGATTTTCCGTGCCGCATCGGCCCACGATTCCACCGGGTCCGCATCGAGTTCGACGCGCGATCCGCGTGCATCGATCAGCTGCGGTTGCGGGCCGTCGATGGCGAGTTGTAACAACACGACGCCATCGGGGCCGACTATCGTCGGCACGGCCGCGAGTTCGAGAACCTGCACCTGTGCGGCGCGCGACAGCGTCGCACAATGCGTCACGATTGCGGCAGTATCATCGGCGGGAATTACGTACGCCACGTTGCGCGATCGCAGTTCGAGGAGCAGTATCTCGAACAGCTTCGCTTCTTGCGACAGCGGCGAGTCTTTCCCGATTTTTGGGAAGATCAACTCGAAGCGGAGCGCATCGTAGCCGAGCCAGTCTTCGAGGCGTCGAATCAGCGTGAGGACCAGTGCGGAAATCAGCACGATTCGCTGGCAGGGAAGCTCCGGATCCTTAAAACGCGCCGCGACTAGATCGGGTGCGAAACAGAAGACGAACGTGCGCCGTCGCCGCAGAAATTGGTTCTCGTCGCGCGAATAATAGAAGAGTTCATCGCGGGCATATTTGATATCGAACAAGTCCGGTCGTTCCTCGGTTTCCATGAACGCGAGTTGCGAATGTAACAGGCTCTCCATGCTCCCGCGATTCGAAATCGAAGTGTAGCCGCCGATCGGGTAATGGTCTTCGTCG
>JANXNT010001089.1 GCA_025353985.1 Limnoglobus sp. | reverse complement strand
CAACCGTCGTCGTCTGCCCGTGCCTTCGGGTTCGCAACGTAGTTCAAACGCCACGGTGCCCAGAGTTGATCCACAACGCCCCCTGTAACAGTGACTTGCCCCTGACAGTATATCGTATCAGCGAACGCTTGCTGATGTGTCGCGAAGATCCGAGGTTTTCATGCGATTGTCAATCGTGTTTGCATTCTTGCTCGCCACGTCTTCGCAGGCCATCGCGATGGACTTCGACCGGTTCCCGATCGAATATTCGACCGCAAAGACCGATAACGCAATCTCGAAACTCGAACGCCAACTGAACGCGAGCAAGGTGCCCCTAAAAGCGGACGATGAACATGGCTACTTGTCGTCGGTCTTGAAGGCACTCGATGTGCCGATTTCTTCGCAACTCCTCGTGTATTCGAAGACGAGCCTCCAACGCAGTCGCATCGGGCCGAAGACGCCACGGGCGATCTACTTCAACGACGATGTCAGTGTCGGTTATTGTCGCCAAGGCGACGTTCTCGAAATCGCCACATCGGACATCAATCTCGGTGTCGTCTTTTACACCATCGAGCAAAACCCGGCCAAACGCGGCGCGTTTATTCGCCAAACCGAGAGTTGCCTGATCTGCCACGGTTCGTCGAGCAATCGCGGTTACCCCGGCTATCTCATCCGCTCAGTGTCGACGGATCGCAGTGGCGAACTGGTGCTGTCGCTCGGCAGCAAACGGGTCGATCACACGACGCCACTCGAAGATCGTTGGGGTGGCTGGTACGTGACGGGCACCGTGGGCAAACAGACGCATTTGGGGAACCAGATCGTCGGCGGGTGGCCGTGGGCAGAGAAAAACCAACCGCTGGAACCGGCGAATGTCACCGATCTCAAGCCGTATTTCACCGTCGCGAATTACCTCTCACCGCACAGCGACCTTATAGCCTTAATGGTGCTCGAACATCAAAATGAAACGCACAACCGGCTGATTCGTGCGAATTTCCAGACGCGACAAGCGTTGTACGAACAGGCCGAGATGAACAAGGCGTTCAACGAGCCAGCCACGTACCGAACCGAAGGCATCACGCACCGCATCGAATGGGCTTGCGAGCCGGTGGTACAGCATTTGCTGTTCTTCGAAGAAGCGAAATTGTCCGAACCGGTGACAGGCACGTCGGCGTTCGCGAAAGAGTTTGCAGCCCGCGGGCCATTCGATTCGAAGAAGCGATCCCTGCGCGAATTCGACCTGAAAACGCGAATGTTCCGCTACCCAATGAGCTACGTCGTGTACTCGACGCTCTTCGATGGCCTGCCCGCCGAAGCCAAGGCCCGCATCTGGTTGCGGCTCTGGGAAGTGCTAACGGGCAAAGATCAAACGAAGGAATTCGCACACCTGTCGAAGGCGGATCGACGAGCCATTCTGGAGATTCTCCGCGAGACGAAACCCGGCTTGCCGGACTATTGGACGAAGTAAGTATGCCAGTAGAAGATCCCACGGTCGAGACACTTCTGTGCATTACACGAATTCCGAATCACGTCGATTACGTCCGCCGTTGTCGTGGATAAGCGGGTCCAGCCCGCGGTGGTTCGGTCGGCTGAGCCTCATACACGACGGGGTAGCCAGCCGCTTGGGCCTCGACATCGGCGAGGGGCACTGTCGCGTTGGCCGGAACGGTAACGTAAAGTGCCCACCGCCCATCCTGAGTCGTCGTCACACCGGATTGAACAACGGACTCGCTACGGACCGCCCCAGCGAGTTCGACTAACCGGTCTGGCGGTTCCGGTTCGGTTGGCACGCCCGGGTGGTGAAGTCGGATTGGTTTCATCAGTCGCTCCATCGGTGGTGCTGCTTATACCTTTTCATTCTATTCAAGCCGTCCGTCAGACGGGGTGAACGTTGAACCGTGCACATGCCGCCGCCACGTCACACGCGGTCGTCGTCACCCCATCTCCGGCGAACAACAGGGCGACCGGTCGGCCGGTTTGCTGGTCGAGAATCACCGACCCCGAGTCGCCCCCGGCACTGAAAGCAGGCCCGTTTTGCGGCCCGGTAATGGTGATCGCGTTGTCGAACGTTGCAATGATCGGATTCTGCCGGGTGCCGTAGTTCACGAGCGCTCCGCGGACTCGGATCGCCCGAATTGTCCCGGTCGTGACACCCGTCGTCCGCCCGGATTTGGTCACGGTCATACCGGGTCGGGCGGCGAGCAATAGCGGATTGTAGTTCGCGATGTTCAACATCCGCCCGAGTGCTACTTGTCCTGGGTCGGAAACTACCGCGATTGCTGCATCCATCACGTTCCGCGGCTGCGATCCGGGGGCTGGGAAGCGAATCGGCTCGAAGTCGCTCAGCGATGCGATAACGTCGGCCGGACGCGCAGAGAACGGCTGCGTGAACTGGGTAC
>JANXNT010001087.1 GCA_025353985.1 Limnoglobus sp. | reverse complement strand
ACCGTTCACGGGGTAAAACGCTTGAAATCCAAGGCTGTTTTTGACTGAGATTGCCTTAAAAGGTCGGTTTTGGACCGATTTTCAGCAACAGATACGCAAAAAGTCCTTAAAAATCGTCATTTGACCCCGTGAACGGTTACTATGGATGGATTAAAATTGTCAAATTGCTAATTTCTCACGCGGCTGAAGTCGATGCTGTCGATAGAGACGGATATACGCCATTAGCATATGCAATATGCAATCGTCAAAATCGAATTGCAAAGTTTTTACTTGAAAACTTCGCAAGCCCGCTACAGATGATTACTGGCACACCATTGCTACACTACGCAGCTCAGCATCGAAATACTACTATGCTATCAGTATTGGTCGATGTATATGAGTCATCAGACCAATTAAATTTACTTGATGAAAGAGGCTGTACGCCTCTCCACTGGTGTGCACAAGTGAATTGCGGCAAGGGTGTACGTATCCTAATTGAGCGTGGCGCAAATCCGAATACAGCCGACAACGGACAACAGACGCCTCTGCATATAGCAGCATCTTTTGGACACCGAGCCGCGACACAGGCACTTCTCGAAGGCGGCGCGGATCCGCATGCCATGTGTACGATTGATGATAACAAGACTCCGTATGACTATGCAATAATATGGAACTATATGTCACTAGCACGCTATATGTCAAAGTTCAAGAAATAGCAAAGTGCGTTGAATTGGTCAGGTGTCGGACGGCTTGGCGACCTTAGTTAATTAAGTAGGTACCGCTAGGCCGTGTGGACAGTAGTGAGGGCTTCTGGGTAAGATGCTGCCTTTCCGCTCCTGCCACTATCGTATCAAGTTCGAGTGGTGAGTGGCGAATCTGTTTCGGACGGTCGTCATTCACCACTTTCTCGCTATCCCACGAAGACGCCACCATTGAAGCCACTGATCGAATCGAACTCGAATTGCGCCGGTGGGGTGCCACTCGCGGTGATGGTCTTTCCGAGGTAGCCCGTCACGCGCGACCCGGCCCCCGCACCCGAACCGACGACGAGGTCGGCTTTCGTGTCGCCGTCGAGGTCTTTCGCCGCCACGCGAAGCCCGCCGCGACTGTTGACATCGCCACCGAAGAAGTTGGCGAGGTTCACATACTTGTTGTTCCGCAAACTCTTACCGTCGAAGGCCAACACGCGCGGTCCGCCACCGGGGCCGCCGCCTGCGATCAGGTCCGCAAAGCCATCGCCGTTGATGTCGCCGGCCGTCACGAAAATGCCGTTTCGCAAGGTTTGCTCGAACGCGAAGAAGTCGCCGAAAATCTTTACCGGCGTACCAGCCAGCGACTTGCCATCGAAGCCTGCGACTCGCGGCCCGCCACCGAACCCGGCGACAACGATGAGGTCGGCGACACCATCGCCGGTCATATCCGCGATCGCCGAACGTGCGCCGCCACGGAAGTTCACGTCGTCGATACCGAAGAAGCCGATCAACTTCGGGAAGCTGGCCGCCCCGCTATACACGTCCACGCGCGGCCCGCCGCCTTCATCGGGCGTGATGGCGAGGTCCGGAATTCCATCGCCGGTGACATCACCTGCGGAGACGTAAACGCCCCCGACGAACGAGGCTTCGAACGGTGCGACATCGAACAGCACCGCTTGCGATTTTGCCGTCCAAAATCACGACACGAGTGGCAATCCCCGGCCCCGTGCCAACGATCAAGTCGGCGACGCCATCGCCGTTGAAGTCTGCCGTTGCGGTGCGAACGCCACCGGTGAAACCGGCGAAGGGCGTCACGGTGAACCGCACCGATTTGTCCGGGTTGAACAGAGTCGCGCTGCCACCGCCGGCATCGGCACCTGCCGCAAACTCCGGGAATCCCACAAGGATCGGGCGTGGCGTTGCAGGCGGTGGTGGGCTGATCGTCACGGTGAACGTGTCGGTCGCGATTGCACCTTGTGCATCGCGCACGGTGAGCGAGAGAATCGCGGTCCCGAACCGCCCCTCTACCGGCGTGAAGGTTACGGTTCGGTTCGCACCACTGCCGCCGAGAATCACGTTGTTTACGAGCGTCGTGTTGTTCGATTGCGCCGTCACAACGAGGCCATCGGCCGCAGTTTCGGCATCCCCCACGGTGAACGCAATCGGCCCGATGGTGCTGCCGTTGCTCGCTTGATTGGCCAAGTCGCTAATCGTCGGCGGCGTGTTCAGCGGCGGCGGAGGCGGCGGTGGGGAAATCTCATCAGCCACCGTCACTTGATACTGCGAAGACGAAGAACCGTCGTCGTCCGTCACCGTGACCGTCGCCGTGAACGTGCCCGCTTTACTGAACGTGTGCGTGCGATCCAGCTTCTTCGGGTCAGTCACTTGCTGACCGCCCACACCCGTGCCTTGGCCAACGTCCAGATTCGGAATCCGGTTGCCACCGCGAGGCGAAACGACGTTCCCTTTCGGGTTCGGTTTTTGTTGGGCCGCCACACCGGGAGGATTCGTGATCTGCTTGTTTTGGCGGTTCTGGATTGCCCCTGCAACGGCATCGTCTTCGTCCACGACCCAACCGGCGATATAGTCGTTCGTCGTGTCTTTTTCCTCGCAGCGGTAAAGCCCTGCGAACGTTCGTTCATCCGGTAATTTCGCCGCGAATGTCATTTCGTTACCGCCGACTGTAATCGTTCCTTCCGCCGCTTCCATCCCGATCGTTCCGCGAACGGTCAGCGCACTATCGGGCGATTTGCCTTCGAATTTGCCGTTCGTCACGATGCCACGGACCCAGCGAGCGGACGTCTTGTTGAACGCTTCATCCTGACTGCACACGTAGAGAACGAACGACGATTGGTCGGCAACGAGGCCGATGCGCGCCGTGTCGACGGCGTTCTTGACGTCGCCAACGAAGGTTTGAGACGACGCAGCGATTGAGGCATCCGGCGGGTTGTCCGCGAGAAGTGGAACATCACTGACGGAAAGTGCCGCGATGCCGGCAGCGAGTGCTGCGGTCGCCGCAAAACGGGAAAACAGACGCTTAAACATAGCCAGCCCTCGGAGGGAGGTTCTGATCGAGTCACTGGGAAACCCGGAGCAGTCGGAATGCGACGGCTCACACAGAACAACGCGAGGCTCTTACGCGGAAATTCGAAAATCGCACCACTCGTCTCCATTTTCACTTCATCGAGACGGTTGCGTGCATCCCAGACATACTCCCAAGTGACGTGAAGTGGTTCTTGACGGTCTTTTTGGGTCATTTCGGTTCGGGTTCACCAGTTTTGTGAAGGCATAGATGCATCATTTCGATGTGGAAATTCTCGCTATCGAAACCGGACATCTCCGAAACAGAGTGGAGCGAGTGGGTAACAGAAATCGGAAGATCGTTTTCGCGGAAATGCGACAGAAGGCCAACTTCACATTACTTGGAGGGCACACCCTTCGACGGCATGATCATCCGCTAGTTGCTATTGGGCGGCACGCCGCCGAACGTCACCCCGTCTCGGCGGCGACGCGGGCCGCAAGCGATTGGTTCCGCTCGGCGTACACCTCGGTGACGTTGGCCCGCGCGTGCCCGAGAACCACTTGCGTGGCCTCCAATCCGTACGACCCGCGTAACCTCAGTCGCCCGCGAGTGCCAGTGGGGGACGCCCGCCTTCACGCAGGCCCAGATCTACGCCATACCCGTGGCCATAACCGAGCGTGGCAAACGCCCCGAGGCCGCACTGCGAACCTACATCACCACCGGCCAACTCCCTCCCCCTCAAGCCACGACTTCCGGACGATGTAGGGTTACGAACAAAGGAATATCGAGAAGTAGCTACTTACCAATCGTCACTAAAGACTTCGCCGCCGTTGATGGTGCAAGCGGCCCAATAGGTCTGCGGGGTCATCGACGCGGACAACGAACGAATACTGCCGTCGAGTAAAAGTACCTGCATGACTGAGTGCGAAGTCTGAGCCACCTTCACCTCTGCGGTTCGCGGAGCCACTTGGAACATCGCGTTCACGCCAACCTGACCGATTCGTGTACCGTTCGGGAGCGAGTAATCTGCTTTGGTGTAATTCACGGTTCCGGCCCGATTGCCATACAGCAGTACCGGCGAATACCATATATCGGCGTTGCCATAGAACCAGATATTGGCGTGTTTCTCCCCTGAGGCGGCCCGCTCCACGGCGGCAACCGTGTTCGACGTGCCATCCGTTACGGCGGCCATCCGCGTTCGACCAACGTAGGCATCCACGCTGTCGCCGATGTCCGGGTTGCCGAACAATTGGAAGTTCGCCGCGTAGCAGACCACCGCACCCAGCATGTCCACGTTGCTCCCATATCCTCGGATGCCGTTGTCAAAGCTATTGTCCGACGGGCACCGGTAAACCGAGAACTGAGCGACCCGGACATTCGCTGCCAGATCGCCTGCAGCTTGGTAGGCATTCCCTTGCTCCAGTCGTGGCAACAGGTGATACATCCACGAACCTGTGCCCGGCGTTGGCGAGGGGACAGCACCGAAATTTGGTGCAAACACCGCTCCGCCCCACTGGCCCCTCACACTGCCGTAGGTCCGCGGTGCATCCGACGCGGGCGGTAGACGATTGTTGTCATCGTGAAAAATGTGGATTGCAATGCCAATTTGCTTGAGGTTATTCGCACACTTGACCCGCGCCGCCGCTTCCCGAACCTTCTGCACCGCGGGCAGCAACAACCCGATGAGAATCGCGATGATCGCAATCACCACGAGAAGTTCGATCAGTGTAAAGGCGGGGCGGCGGTTCATGATGACACCAAAGGGAAGAATTCCGGGACACAGCTTGTAGTCGCCTGGAACGAGGCTGTGACAAAGCGGGGACATTATTTCATCGTTGTGACTTGAGGGGATTTGCCATCTTTGGGAATCTGGATTTCGAGATCGCAACCGCCTTCCGGAACTGTGATTCGCAACTGGCTCGCTGCGCTCTTCGGCGAGCTTTTCCCCGCGTCTTTCGGCAATTCCACTTGTCCGTTCCGATTGATTTCCAACTGATATTCGCCAACGAATGCACCGCTGGCACCGCGAACGTCGGTCATGCGGAATCGACCATCGGCGTCAGTCACGGCCAAAGAACCGTTACCCGGGGTTTTGCCCACTGGCGAGAGATGCAAGGAAAGCTTGGCCAGCGGCTGACCGTCCAATGTCACTCGTCCAACGACTGGCACTCTTCCCAGACCAGCGGATGGACTGCACCCGGCCAGACCACACAGGGCAACGAGAAATGCAACACGGATCATGGTAGTGTCACCGCTTCGCCGCCAGCCATCGTGGAAAGGCCGAGCAAGACCATGTTCGATGTGTTCTCGTTGATGAAGCGAACCGAGCCATCGCCGAAGCAGAAGTTCGCACCGCCGGTGTGCAGGCTTCCAGCCCAAGTCCAGCTACCCGCGCGCCCTGCACGAGGTGGCTGAGCGCCCGAACGAATATCGTTGGGGTATGTCCAATCTGAAGCCCACACGTTTACACCCTGTGCCGGATCGACGCCGACTTGCACATAGCCGCGATAAGCCCACGACGGTGTTGTTCCGTTAGCGTTTTCCAGAGTCGTTTCGCCCAGAGCAATCGTGTTACTCAAACCATCTGTCACCGAAGCAACCCGCGTCGTGCTGTTCTCGCCGAACATCCGACGTTGTTCGCTCGGCTG
>JANXNT010001078.1 GCA_025353985.1 Limnoglobus sp. | reverse complement strand
CAGGTTTTCCCTTCTGAGGAAGTTGTAAAACTCGGGCACCGTACGGAAACGGTCGGAACGTACACGGAAGTCGTCGTCCGGGAATTGCACGAGATCGATGCAATTCTCGCGATGCTTTCGGAAAAGGGCTTACACATTCGGCACCTCCAAGAGAAGAACCAATCGCTCGGCGATGCCTTCGTGAAAACGGTCGATCAGGCGAACCTCGATTCGGATGCGGATCGTACTCGTATCGCAAAACGTGCCACCGCTCGGAGGGCCCAGTAATGCAGTTCCTCGCTTTCCTCAAAGATTCCTTCCGCGAAGCCCGCAACGGCTGGGTGCTTCAGGCGATGCTCGTGCTGGCGTGTTTGCTCGTGTTGTTCGTGGCGAGTATCTCCTACACACCCGCCACCGTCCAATCGAGCGTGTCTTCGCCACTGGACTTTATGAACTTGACCTTCCGCAATAACCCGAGTTTGGTCGGCGCGAACTTTGTGGTCGAAAACTATAAGCCATCGAACGCGAAAGAGCCGTGGAATAGCGACTACGACTTCGACTTTGTTGTCAACACAACCAGCCCCGATCAACTGAAACAACTCGATAGCAACCGAGCCTTTCCTGTGAGTCGAACGCGAGTGGAGCGGATCGTCAACCAAGCCGTTGGTGTATTAAACAACGTGAAAGTAGAAAAGTCCGAGATAAGCACGCCGAATCAGCTTCGATTCCGTGTAACGAGCCAAGGCACGAAGGCGAAAGACATCACCGAGTGGCCGCACCTTCCGAGGGTTCTGTTCGCCTTCGACGCACCGATTTTAATCTCGCCACTACGCACGATTGTTTACCAGGTCGAGAATCAACTGATTTGTGGTGCGGGTGCGTGGGTGATCTTGTTCATCAGCGTTGTGATTACTTCGATGTTCATTCCGAACATGCTGCAGAAAGGCACGGTCGATCTGGCCATCTCGAAGCCGATTACTCGCCCGACATTGCTGATTTACAAGTACATCGGCGGGCTGACATTCACGCTGTTGCTGACCACGTTTACGATTGGCGGCGCGTACCTGGCGATCGGCTTGCGGTCGGGAATGTGGAACCACATGTTCCTGCTGTCGATCCCGCTGATTGTCATGTATTTTGCGATTCTCTACGCCGTTTCGACCCTGATTGCCGTGTTCACGCGAAGTGCGATTGTCGCGATCTTGGGCACCTTGCTCGCTTGGGGATTGTTCTACGGCATCGGCGTCGTCAACAATCGAATTGTCGCACGCGAAGTCGCCGCAGCCGCGCTGAAAGAGAATCCGAGCAAGCCGATGGAAGTTCCGAAACCGGGCGACGATATCGATCTGGACGAAGTGATTACTCGCATCGATCCCGATGCACCGCTATGGGGGTTCATACCGAAATCGACCTTCGGCATCGTGAAAACGGTGCAGTTTGTTGCCCCACGGACTTACCAACTCGACGAACGATTGCAGCTAGTGATTGCCGAGGGAATTCTGCCGGAAGAGGATAAGAAGCTCGTCAAAATGGAAACGAAAGTCGGCAGTTGGGTCGAAGTCCTCGGCATCAGCTTCGGGTTCATCGCCTGCGTTATGGGCCTCGCTTGTTGGCGATTCGCTTCACGGGATAGTTGAGCTTACTTGCACTCCAGATACGCTTGCAGGATCATCTGTGCCGCGATGCGGTCGCGTTTCCCGACTCGCGTTTCGCGGCGCACTCCCGCAGCGATCAGCGCGTCTTCGGCGTAACTCGATGTAAATCGTTCGTCGGCGAATGCCACGGGTAGGCCGGTTTCTTGCGTCAGCCATTCGGCGAACGTGCGGCTCTCTTTCGCTTTCGGGCCTTCGCTGCCGTTGAGGCTGATCGGCAGCCCGACGACGAAGCCGACAGCGCGTTCGGACTTCGCGACTTTGCGGAAAAACTCCGCATCGGCCATCGGCGATACGCGGGTGTAGGTGTCGTGCGGCGACGCCAAGATGCGGTCGGGGTCGCAAATCGCGAGGCCGATCCGCACGGTGCCGGGGTCGATGCCGAGGAGGATCCCTTTCGCGGGCATGGTCACAGGAATTTCTCGCCGCCTTTCTTCAGTCGGTCGACGATCTCTTTGACGCGGCCTTCGTCTTGCTTGCGGGCCACGAGCGTGGCATCGCCCGCTTGAATAATCACGAGATCGCTGACGCCGATCGTGGCAATCAGGTGCCCCGCTTCACCCGCAATCACGCACCCCGTGGTGTCTATGCCGACGTGATGACCCTGTACGGTGTTACCGGCGGCGTCTTGCGGATTGTGCCGTTCGAGCGCGAGCCAACTGCCGACGTCGTCCCACTTGTACGGGGCTTGCAGCACCATCCGTTCCGGTGCGGATTCCATCACAGCGAAGTCGATGCTCGTCCCTTTGATCGCTTCGTATTCGTTGCGAAAAATCGCGTCGCGATTCGGCGTGTCCCACCCATCGGCGATGCGGATGCAAGCATCGTGGATATCGGGGCGGTTTGCTTGCAACTGCTTCAGAATCGTCTTCGCTTTCCAAACGAAAATCCCGCTGTTCCACTCGTAGTTACCGGAAACGACGTACTGCTCGGCCACGTCCGCGTCGGGTTTCTCCTTGAATTCCAGCACTTTCGAGAGCCGAATGCCGTTGCGCTCGGCGGCAACGGGGCCACGGTGGATGTAGCCATAGCCGGTGGACGGGAACGTCGGCGGGATGCCGAAGGTGAACAGCGCGTTCGGGAACTCGTTCGCGAATTGCTCCGCTGCGAGTGCCGCACGCTGGAACTCGCGCTCGGGTTCGATCAGGT
>JANXNT010001072.1 GCA_025353985.1 Limnoglobus sp. | reverse complement strand
GACCGGAGATCGTGATCGAGATCAGCGTGCTCGATATGATTTCGCATTCGACGCGCGGCACGCCGATGAACAAGATGGCACTCAACTGGGATGCCGCCGAGAAGAAGTACAAGATCGTGCGGCGACTGCCGTTGGTCGCGTTGATCTCGCCACAGTTCGTGCGAAAGCGCGACGACAAGCAGTTCAACGCGAGCGACATTCGCATCAAGCAAGTTTCGGATCTCGTCGAAGTTCCACTGGTGGATCGCGACGCCCGGCAGTTGAACCTGACGCCGAGTTCGCCACTGAAGCGTGAGGTTTACACGAAGGTGCTGAAAGGCGCGACGATGGTGCGTAAGTTCGTAATGTGGGAGACGAACAAGCAAGCGGAGGCGGACGATTTCCCTGCATACGTGATCCACTTCAGCGATTTCAGCCCGAACCGCAAGACGCCACTCGAACGCGATATTCGCGTCTCCAATTCGCGCGATCAAATCGATGCGCTTTGGAACGAACTCCTCACCGAGAACATCGCAAAAGGCTGGTCACCGCACGTCGGCAGCAGCGTCGTCGCAGTGGCCGAAACTGCGGTTGTGGAGTCTACGAAAAAACGCGTTAAACCGGCAGATGTGGAACCCGAACCCGTAGAGGAAACGGCCGTGACGAAGCCCGCACCGAAGAAGCGGGCGGCACCGAAGAAGAAAGATGCGTGACGGTTTCTGTGCGGCGAAACGGCTTGGTTCAAAACGAGGTATCAACGCGACGAACGTTTTGATGTGCTCTCTATTGGCCTCGCGAATACGTTCTTGATGTAGTAGGCACACTCCGTGTGCCGTTCGGATGTTGGCAAACCTGCTCACATCGTCGTATGTCGCAAACGGCTGCAACGGCACATGGAATGTGCCTACTACGGCCAGAATCTGCTACCCTATGTCGCCGCGTTTTGAACCGTGCCGGCGAAACTTCTTTTCTTTCGCTTGATTGCGTGCGAAGCTTCGGCTACTGTTAACCTACCTGCCTGATACCGCTTTCTGCCAATCGGTTAACTATGATTGCCGCACGATATTTTGCGATCGCGATACTTTGCACCATCAGCAGTATCGCCACCGCTGCCGATTCGCCTTCATTTCTAAATGAAATCGTGCCACTTCTGACGAAAACGGGCTGCAATCAAGGTGCGTGTCACGGCAAAGGTTCGGGACAGAACGGCTTCCGGTTATCGCTACGTGGATACGCACCCGATCAAGATTATCGCTGGCTGACACGGGAATACGATGCGCGACGCCTCGATTCGGCTGAACCCGATGCGAGCTTATTGTTGCGGAAAGCATCGGCGCAGACGCCACATGAAGGCGGGCGGATTTTCACGAATACCAGCCGCGAATATCAACTGCTCCACGACTGGCTGAAGAACGGCGCACCCGGCCCCGATGCGAAATCGGCGAAGATTACGGCACTGAAACTGACGCCCGAAACGCAGACGATGGCAGTCGGCGATACGGCCACACTGAAGGCGATGGCAACCTTCGACGATGGCACGCAACGCGATGTCTCCTGGCTGACAAAGTTCGATTCGAACGATGCCGCATTCCTGACCGTGAACGCGGCGGGCACCGTGAAGTCGATTCGCCACGGGGCCACGGCGGTACGGGCGATGTTCCTGACGGAAGTCTCGGTGGCCACGTTCGTGACGCCGTTCCCACGCGAAATCGACAGCAAACGATTCGCGATCATGAACAACTTCGTCGACGATGCGGTGTTTGCGAAACTGGCCGAACTCAAGATCGAGCCATCGGACTTGTGCAGCGACGATGAGTTTATTCGACGGCTGTTTCTCGATGCGTGTGGCTGCCTGCCGAAGCCCGCCGAAGTGACCGCGTTCGTGGCCGATATTTCGCCGAAGAAACGCGAGAAGCTCATTGAAGACGTGCTCGCGCGTCCCGAGTTCACCGATTACTGGACCTTGCAACTCAGCGACCTTTTGCAAAATCGCCGCGAGCGCGATCACGACGTGCGCGGCGTCAAAGGCGTGCGTCAGTTCCACGATTGGATCCGCCATCAAGTGATGGCGAATCGCCCGTGGGATGCCATCGCTCGCGATGTCCTCACCGCGAAGGGCGATATCAACGCCAGCCCCGCCGTGGGTTACTTCCTCGTGACCGTCGGCGAGCATCGCCACGGTGAACAATCCGAAGTCGGCGAGTCGGTGGCACAGGCGTTTTTGGGTACGCGAATCGGCTGTGCGAAGTGCCACAACCACCCGCTCGAACGCTACACACAAGACGATTTCTACCACTTTGCTGCATTTTTCAGCCGGGTGAAACTCGACCGCAAAGACTCCAAAAGCGGCGCATCGCAACTCCGCGTAGCACACCCCGACGACAACGAAAACAAACGCCCGATCGGCGTCAGTCAGCCGCGAACGAGTGTGTTCCTGAAACCGCAACCGCTCGACCGCACGAAGCCCACAATCGCCATTACGGCCGACCCGCGACAACACCTTGCCGAGTGGATCACGAACCCGAGTAACGAGTTCTTCGCGGGGGCGATGGTCAACCGCGTTTGGCGGCATTACCTCGGCGTCGGGTTGGTCGAACCGGTCGACGACCTGCGTGCGACGAACCCACCCACGGTGCCCGCATTGTGGAAAGCACTCAAGACCGATTTCGTGGCGAAGAAGTTCGACTTGCGGCACCTCATGCGCGTCATTTTGAATTCGCGAACGTATCAACTCAGTTCCTCATCGCGGGCCACGAACGAAACCGACACGCGATTTTATTCGCACTATTACGCCCGGCGTTTGCCTGCCGAGGTGCTGCTCGATGCCATTTCAGACGCGACGAACGTTAGTGAAATCTTCGATGGTTACCCACGTGGTATCCGTGCCGTGCAAGTGCCGGACCCCGGCACGCAGTCGTACTTCCTGCGGTTGTTCGGCCGATCCGAGCGCGTGACCGCATGTGCTTGCGAACGCACCGGCGACGTGACGATGCCCCAGCTATTGCACCTGCAAAACGGCCAGGGCGTGTTGGGCAAATTATCGGCGGGCGATGGCTGGCTCCAGAAGACGCTTGTGTCGCAAAAAGACGATCTCCAGTTAATGAACGAGATGTATTTGCGAACGCTATCACGGTTGCCGCAAGATCGCGAAATCCAGACCGTTCGCGGGTTACTGGCCACCGGCGATAATCGCGCCGATGTGTTCACCGATTTATTCTGGGCACTGCTGAACTCGAAGGAATTCGCTTTCAACCGCTAACGAACTCTCCAAGGGATCCGTCATGCTCGATGTACGACTGACAGCGAATCGTCGCGACTTTCTGCGGGTGGGTGGCCTCGCAGGGTTGGGCGTGTCGTTGGCCTCGGTGTTGAAATCCGAAGCGGCGGGCAAGGCAAGTTCCCGTGCGAAGTCGGTCATCCTCGTCTACCTCGGCGGTGGGATGTCCCACCACGATACGTTCGATCCGAAGCCGGATGCCCCCGAAGAAATTCGCGGCAAATACAAGGCGATTGCCACGCGAGTTCCTGGCCTGAACGTCGGCGAAAAACTGCCGATGATGGCGAACGTCATGGACAAAATCGCACTCGTGCGGTCGTGTTCGCACAACAACGACCACCACGAAACGGCCACGAACTGGGTACTCTCCGGTCGGTTCGGTACGCCGTTCGGTGACTACCCGGCCATCGGTGCGGTCGTGGCACACGAGTCTGGTTTTCAAGGCACATTGCCGCCGTATGTGTCGGTGCCACGCAACCCGTCGTTCACGTGGGAACTCGGTAAGTCGGCGTTCCTCGGCGGGCGGTTCGAATCGTTCAAAGCGGGCGATCCGAACGAGGCGAATTACAGAGTGCAAGACGTTTCGCCGAACGGCGATCAATCGTCGAAGCGGTCCGTGCGCCGCGAGACGCTGTTGAAAACCGTCGATGGTTTGGCGAGCAAAATTCAAGGCAACGACCAGATCGCCACGTACGATGAATTTCAGCAACGTGCGGCCGCGATGTTGCTTTCCACCGAGGCGAAAAAGGCGTTCGACATTACCGCCGAGAGCGACAAACTCCGCGACCGCTACGGCCGCACTACGCCGGGGCAATCGATGCTGATGGCACGACGGCTCATCGAATCGGGCGTCCGCTTCGTCACCGTCAACTACGGCGGTTGGGACCACCACGGGAAAATTTTCGAGAGCCTCGACAAGAAGCTGCCGGAGTTCGACCGCAGCGTCTCGGCACTCGTCGAAGACATGCACACACGCGGGTTGGACAAAGATACGATGGTCGTCGTGATGGGCGAGTTCGGTCGTTCGCCGAAGGTCAACAAAGACGCAGGCCGCGATCACTGGGGTCAGGCTGCGTCGATGCTGTTCTTCGGGGCCGGTACGAAGCCCGGTCTGGTAATCGGCAAAACCGACAAGCACGGCGGTTACCCCGCACAACGCCCCGTCTCGCCCGCCGATGTCGCGTACACGATCCTCGACTCGATGGGCATCGACCCGCGCAAACAACTCGTGACCCCTGACGGCCGACCCATCGAAATTCTAGACTCGGGCGAAACCGTGCAGGAACTGTTCGCGTAACTCTTTCAGGGCGTCATCGTGAATCGTTTACCGCTGATTGCCGTCGCGTTCCTTGTCGCGGCTATGGCGGTCGCTCAGGATCAAAAACCACCCGCGCCGAAGTTAACTGTCGCGATGCCGCTCTGCATTAAACCCGGTGAAACGACGAAGTTCACGATTCGCGGCGCGAACCTCGATACCGTCACGGAAGTGCGAATCCACGAACCGAAATCCCGTGGCAAGATTATTGCGAAGGGTAAGAAAGTTGGCGTGCCGAACAACTTCCCGGCAGAGCGTATCGGCGATTCGGAAATGGAAATCGAGATCGTCGCTGCGAAAGAAATTGGCGGTGCGACACTGTCGTTCAGCGTCATCGGACCGGGTGGCGAATCGAACGTCGCCAAGGTTGCCATCGATGATGGCGTTCATCGCGTGCTCGAAAAAGAGCCAAACGATGGCTTCGACAAAGCGCAACTCATCGACTGCCCGACAACCGTTGACGGCACCATCGATCGCGTACAAGATAGCGACGTCTATCAGTTTCGCGGCAAAGCCGGCGAGACGATTCGCATCGAAGTGCAAGCGGCAAAACTCGGTTCGCCCGCTGACCTGATGATGACCATGTACGATTCCGAAAAGCGAATCATCGATTCGAACGACGACGCGGATGGCTCGGCCGATCCGATGCTGAAGATCACATTGCCGAAGGATGGCACGTACTACATTTCACTCATCGAAATGCACGATCTCGGCGGCAAGATGTTCCCGTATCGGCTGGTGCTAACGAAGTGAGATCGTGACTTTCAGTCAATCACCTTAAACATTCCACACGAATCAGGAAACGCCCAGCGACGGTTGTCGCTGGGCTTGCGGGGGTTACTGTTTGCGCGGCTTGTTGCTGGAGACTTCGGGTGCTTTTGCGAAACTCATCCAGTGTTGCGTTGGAATCAAGCCGATGGCTAATAGCATCGCGTGCGACACCCAGAGGCCGGTGCAGACGAGTGCAAGCGTGTTGTCGAAGCCGTAGGCGTGGAGACCGATGCCGAGTTGGTTAGTACCGAACCAACTCCAGACGGTAATCATGCTGCCGACAATGGCGAGCAGTGCGATGCCGCGAGTTTTGACGAGGCCGGCCCATCGCGAATGCAGAATGAGCGCGTTCCAGATTACGATTAAAATCGCACCGTTCTCTTTGGGATCCCAGCCCCAGAAACGACCCCACGATTGATCCGCCCAGATACCGCCGAGCACGGTCCCCACGAGGCTGAGCAGCGTGGCGAAACAGACGACGCCATATAGCATTTTACCGAACGCCTTGTTCGCTTCCGGATTGATCGAGCGTGTGAAAATGCCGGCAATCACGTAGATGACGCCGAGCGCACCGGCGACGAATGTGGCGGTATAGCCGAAGGTCACGCACGTTACGTGGGTAGCGAGCCAGAAGTTCGTATCGAGCACGGCTTGCATCATTTCGAGCGTGTCGCCACTCGCACCGATTTGGTGCGAAACGATCGTGGTGGCCACGCCGAGCGTTGCACCGAGCAGATTGCCGATGCCGATGGGGTACAGCCGTTCGAGCAGTATCCCGAGCAACACGCAGCCGAAGCCGATGAAGATCGAAGACGAGTAAAGGTTCGTAACGAAGACGAGCCAACGTTCTTGCAAATACATGCGGGCGATCAGAGCGACGAAGTGAATCGCGGCCGTCAGGATCAACATTCGGAATGCAGCCTGACGCAGTTCGTCCGTGCAACCGAACCAACTTGCGATACAGAGCAAAACCGCACCGATGTACAGGACGAGGCAGACGTAGAACGGCGCGAAGCCGTTGTACATCGTCTCGAGTTGCGTTCGCGCGAGGCTCATACCGGGGACGGCAGTCTTTTTCGAATAGTCTTCAATTAACTTGTTGAAGTCGTCTGGCTTATTGTTGCGGTACGCCTGGATGATCCCCGTCCAGAACGAGATTGACGGCGAGGCCGACGAGAGTTCGATCATCTTCTCGCGGAACAACTGCGAGACGAATTCCTGTTCTTGTTTCGGTAGCTTTTCAATGTCGTCGAGCGCGAGTCCGCTTTTCTCGGTGACGAATGCTTTGGCCGTATCGCGGTACTTTTCGAGTGCGTCTGGCAGCGTCGACCACTTCGGATTCTCTCCCGATGGTGCGATGTTCATCGGTGCGTTCACGGTCGAAAGTTCGATATACACTTTGATGCGTTCGGCGACTTCGATGAGTTTCACATCGTAGAGATCGCGCTTTTCGACCCGCTTCTTCTGCGAGGCGCTCGCCACTTTCATGAGTTGTTCCGCATTCTCGCCGAACTCTTCGAGTGAGTACAACAACCCTCTCCGCGGCTGGAGTTTGAGTAAGGCGAGCACTTGGTCGTTCTCGATTTTGAACACCTTATACTTCCACGCGGCCCCTTTCTTATCTGGGCCACCGCTCGTCATCACATCGAGCAACCACTGGATCGCGGGTCGTTCGACATCGTTCTCGTCTTTGACGGTTTCGCGGGCGCTGATCGAACGCAGACTCACGCGGGCCACGGTATCGAGCGGTTTAACGCGGCCACCATCGACGACGGGAATCTGCCCGAGGCCCTTCAAGTTGTACGGCTGCGTGGCGGGCGACATTTTACTAATCGAATACAGTACAAACACGAGGGCAAGCCCGACGCCAAGCCACGGAAGGTAGCGTGCGGTGCCCGTTTTTGGCACGTATTCCGTTTTGGATGCCTTCATCAGTTGGCTGAATTCGGCGACCCGAACCTTGCGTAGGAATGCGATCAGGTAGATCCCGAAGTGGATCGTCATGCCGAGCGAGACCATCACGCACGAGATGTACGGGATCAGCCAGCCGGGGTTGCGTACCACTTGCAGGATTGTCGTCGTTTCGGTTTTGTCGTCGAAGCCACCCTGGTAAAACGTCTCGCCGCCGTAGCGGAGCGGTTCGTTCATCGCGATGCGGTGCTCGCGATCGACCTCATTCGCGGTATCGACGAGTCGAATGTCGCTCGAATAATTCTTGGGCTTGTTCGTACCCATGTAACGGTCGAAACTGAATTTATTCAGGTGAACGCTGAACGGCTTGTAGTATCGCGTGTTTCGGAGCGCGATCAAGTAGTTTTTGCCATCGACCACAAGCGTGTCGGGTTTGTGGTACCGCGAAAGCAAGTACGTCCCGAGCGATTCCTCGGTGCCTTTGCGGAACATCGTCACGTAGGCGGACGGCAGATCGATCTTCTGTTCGGTGCTGACACCCGATACTTCCGGGCGATACTCGACGATGTCCGTGAGGCCTTGCCCTGCCGTGGCCGGGTTCTTGTCGCCCGGCTCGACGGCACGCATATCGGAGTTCTTGTAGTAACTGACAATCTCTAGATCGACGGGCAATTGCGGGTCCGCGAATCGCTCGCCGATATGGATGCGGACTTCCGGAATCACCACGACCGTATCGACGTCTTTCGCAGACTTATCCTCGAACGAGAATTCGTATGTGCGCGTATCTTCGGCAAAGTGGACCGTCTGCCCTTCGTCGATCACCATACGTTGCTCGACTTGTTTCATTCGCGTGATCGCTTCGCCGACGAATAGCAAGATCAGGCCCGCGTGGATAATCATCACCCCTGAGCGCTTCCAGGTTAAGCGGAATCGCGTGAGGTGCGCCGCTAGCAGGTTCGTCAACATCGCGAAGCCGATGAGCTTACCCGCCGGGAAGGGGAGTGCGACGTACGACGGCAGTGTCCAGGTTTTGGGGAACCAGAAGAACACTTGCATGAACTTCACGACGAGATCGAGTTCGATCCAGACAAACATCGACCAGAAATATTTATCGACGACCGTCCAGATGCCGTTGTTCATCTGCGCGAGAGTGCCGAAGAACACGAGGATGAGCGACAGGCTGAACAGCACAATCGTCAACTGCAACGAAGCTAATGGTTTCAGAACGGATTTGATCTGATTCCAAAGCGACGTTTTTGACTTCGTTTTCACGGGCGTATCGAGAGTATCGTTTGTCATTTGTGTGTGCCTTACGTGTTGTCACGAGAGAGAGTTCGACACATTATTTTGGCATCATCGGCCGACCGCCCATCACCGGATTCGTCGGGCCGCTCATGTCGACCATCAATCCTTTAACGTTCTTCGCCTCGATCTCTTTCGTGTACAGTCCCATTTTTTCGGGTGTGAAGTTCTTGACGCCGACTTGGCCGGCCCAACGTGCGACGTTCGCTGCCATGCCACCCATTGCGGGCGTCACGGTCATGAGGAAAGGGCTATCGGGGGGGCCGAACTGGATCGTCTCGGCGGCCATTTTGGCGCGATTCTCACCCGCGTTCTTCCAGCCTGCGGGCAGATCCCACTCGGGGAGTTCCTTCAACCCTTTGGGAAAGCGCACGGTCTTGAACATCTTTTCGAGATCGGCGGCATACGGTGCGAGTGCGTCGGACTTTCCGCCCAGTTTGAAGAACCATTGCGGTTCGTCGCTCGGGAAGATCGCCCCGACAATCCGAAAATCGCCTGTCGTTGCCACGCCACCTACAGCGGCGTCTGCGGGTTTGGTGTCGTCGGCTTTGGGTACGGTGTAAGTTTTCGTCTTGTCCGAATCACCGCAGCCAATGAGCGTGGACAACGCAACGACGACGATTGCCGTGAAGATTCGCATGAATGTACCTTGTTCAGCAGCCGATGAGCGGCGGTGGTGGGCTGGTAGTATTGTCCGCACAATCTCGCATCGCGTCAACGCGAGATTGCAAGACAGTGCTTTCGGTTAATTATAGCGTGCGGCGGAGTTCATGGACGATATCGCCATCTTGAACGAGCACGAGATCGGCCATGCCGAGGAACAAACCGGTGCCAACGACGCCGGGTATCGCTTGCAAAAGGGCATCGAGTTCGACGACATTCGCGATCGGCTTTACGAGCGCGTGCAAGATCGGGTTGCCGTTATCGGAAAGTACCGGGCTGCCATTTTCCGAAAGTATTTCCGATGGCATTCCGAGCGCCATCAAGCGATGTTGCACGAACTTCACCGCGAACGAAAGCACTTCGATCGGCAGTTTGCCGCGCGAACCGAGTTTGCCGACGCGCTTCTCCGCAATGCGTTCTGGGCCGATTAGAATCACGAGCTTTTTCGACGCGGCCGCCACGATCTTCTCGCGAACGAGCGCCCGGCCATAGCCTTTGATCATGTTCAGTTTCGCGTCGACTTCATCGGCCCCATCGAATGTGTAGTCGAGCGGCAACGTGTTGCCGAGTTCGACGAGCGGGATGCCGAGCGAAGTCGCCATCGCCGCAATCTTGTTTGAGGTCGGCACGCCGGCGACCTTCAGCCCCGCCCGTACGCGATCGCCGAGGCCACGCAAAAATCGCTCCGACGCCGCCCCCGAGCCAAGCCCTAGAGTCATGCCATCGGTGACGAGCCGAAGTGCCACATCGACGTTGGTCATGATCGCTCTCGCTTTACGTGAACGGGTTTCCGTTAACGATAGCGAATGTGCAACGAAAGTGGATTGGCAGAAACGATTTGCCAGAGCGCGGGCAAGTGACGCTTAGCGCGTAAACAAGTGACGGCTCGTGGCGTTGATCGGTTGCGGTGAGTTCGGAACTGTAAGGCCGTTTCGCCCTTTGAGTATCTTCGTGAGGATACACCTTACGGAGGGGCAATTATGATCCGCATCCGGCGTGCAGGCGAGCGAGGTATTACCGATTTCGGTTGGCTGGATAGCCGTCACTCGTTTGCTTTCGGCGACTATCACGATCGTGCGCATCAGTCGTTTCGCACACTCCGCGTCTTAAACGACGACCGCATTGCGGTAGGTGGCGGATTCCCTTCGCACCCGCACCGCGACATGGAAATTCTCACGTGCGTTCTCACTGGCGAACTCGCGCATCGCGACAGCATGGGCAACGGCACCACTATCCGCCCCGGCGAATGGCAAAAGATGACCGCCGGCACGGGCGTGGTTCATAGTGAGTTCAACCCGTCCGAAACCGAAGCGGTTCATTTGCTGCAAATCTGGGTGATGCCGGATCGCAAGGGGCACAAGCCAGAGTACGAGCAAAAGTTGTTCCCTGCCGAGGGTAAAACCGGGAGTTGGCAAACGATCGCTTCAATCGATGGTCGCGACGATTCGTTGACGGTCCATCAAGACATGATTTTGCTGGCAACGCGGTTAACCGCGGGCGATGTGCGAACGCATTCACTCGCATCGAAACGCGCCGCGTGGCTGCATCTCATTGATGGTTCGGTGAACGTGAACGGCCATTCGCTATCCGCCGGTGATGCGATTGCAATCGAAGACGAACCGACGATCCGAATCGAAGGAATCGAGGCAGGCGAGGTGCTGCTGTTCGACCTCGCGTAAACCTCACTCGCCCATCATCTCGCGGCGGACGTCGTCAGGGGCGGGGGCGTAGGTGAGTGGCTCGATCGTACTGGCGGCGCGGCCCTGACTGAGGCTGCGGACGCGATCGGCGTAATCGAACAACTGCCGCAGCGGCACGCGGGCTTCGACTTCGGTTAGATTTCCACCTTGCGACTCGGACCGTTCAATTTCGCCACCGCGCTGACTCAAGTCGCCGATCACGTTGCCGATAAAGTCGTTCGGGGTCGTCACCGTCACGCGCATGATCGGTTCCATCAACTGCATGTTCGCGTCCATCGCTTCGCGATATGCTTGCACCGCCGCTTTCGTGAACGCATCGTCGCTGCTCCATTGCGGGTCGAACCTCGCGTCGGTGATCGTCGCCTGCACGTTCATCAGCGGGTAACCGAGTTCGCCCGTTTGCAGTGCGTCGAACAAACCGCGTTCGGCGGCGGCCGCAAACAACGCGGGTAAAATGTCCGACGCGACGCTGTTATTCACGATCACCGGCTTGTCGGATTTGAAGTTCGTGAACGACACGCGGAGCTTTGCGAACGCCTGCTTGTCGCCCATACGATCGACTTCGACTTCGACCGTCTTGCCCGATTTCATCATCTCGCGGAAACTGACGCGGGGCTTGCCGACGCGGACTTTCAAGCGGAAATCGCGTTCGAGGCGATGGCGTTTCACTTCGAGGTGCAGCGTGCCCATGCCGCTCATTAGCGTTTGTGCGGTGTCTTTCTCGACCTTCACTTTGAACGTCGGGTCTTCGAGTTGCAGCATCTGAAGCGCGTTCGCCAACTTGTCCTTGTCCGCGCCGCTTTCGGGTTCGATCGACTGGCTAACCACCGACTCCGCGAACGAAATCGCTTCGAGCAAGATCGGGTGCGAAGTCTCGCAAAGCGTGTCGCCCGTCGTCGTATCCTTCAACCCGATGACGGCGACAATGTCTCCCGCCGGTGCCGATTCGACTTCCTCTAGCCCACGGGTCGGGTCGGCGTGAATGTGGAACAGCTTCGCGATGTTCTCCTTGATGTCCTTGCCCGGATTGAACGCGCGGGCGTTCGGTTTCAGCACACCGGAATAAACGCGGATGAAGAAGCGGTGCCCGTTCGGGTGCCACGCCGCCTTGAAAACGAGGCCGCAGAACGGCTCCTTCGGGTCGGGCTTGCGGATCTCTTCCTTCTTGCCCTTCGGGTTCGTACCCACGACCGGCGGGCGATCCAACGGGCTGGGCAGGTAATACAGCACCGCATCGAGTAACGGCTGAATGCCGATATGCTCGCGGCCACTACCGGCGAGAACGGGATAAATTCGCCCCAACAGCGTTTGTTCGCGCACGAGTTCGCGGACCTTTACGGGGTCGGGATCTTGCCCTTCGAGGACGTTCGTTGTGATGCGGTCTTGCTCGTCTTTTTCGGTAAGCACATCGAATAACAGTGCCCGATATTTCTGGTAGTCCGCAAGTGATTCTTCGGGGATTTCCGCCGTGCGAACCGTCTTACCGTTGTCGCCGGCATCGAAGAAATAGGCTTTGCTTTCGATGAGATCGATAACGCCACGAAACGGCGTGGGGCTATCCTTCGCGGAGCCATACCCGATCGGGATCACGACCGGCGTCGGTCGGCCATGTAGCGCGTAATCGGGTGTCAGTCGTTGGCGAATGGTTTCGAGTGTGTGCGCGAAGTTCGCGCCGACGACGTCCATTTTGTTGATGAACACGAGCCGCGGCACGCCGTATTTGTTCGCCTGCCGCCAAACGGTTTCCGATTGGGCTTCGACGCCTTTTTGCCCATCGAATACGACAATCGCACCATCGAGGACGCGCAAACTGCGTTCGACTTCTGCCGTGAAATCGACGTGCCCCGGCGTGTCGATCAGGT
>JANXNT010001066.1 GCA_025353985.1 Limnoglobus sp. | reverse complement strand
CGACCTGGGCTGATAGAATCGGCCCTTCAGGCCGAAAAACCGGGCTTCTCCGAAACGGAGTGGAGCAAGTGGGTACCAGAAATCGGATGATCGTTTTCGCGAAAATTCGACTGAAAGGCCAACTTCACATCACTTGGGGGGCACCCCTTGTGGGTGCCGTTTCCTATGCCAGAAGCGGGGTGGTTCATCCCAGGCACCCACACAAGCCTGAAGTGGTCTGTGAAATAAGCTACCCCAGGTGCGCGAAGCGCGACCTGGGGCCATTCGCTGGAATCCCGTTGGGATAAAACCAAACCGGGATGACCTGAAAACACCGTCAATAGCCGCTCCGCGTCGCGGCTACGTCGGCAACGCCAAAATTTCCTCGGCCGATTCGCGAATCGTTTGGCAAAACCGCGTGAGTTCCAGGTCGTCGCCGTCTTTGCCGAACGGCTCTTCCACGTCCTCGGCGGTGAACTCGACGCCGAGCAAAAAGTATCCCAGCAAGCAAACGACGGCGACCGCCCCGAAGCCATATTCGCCCGTTAAGAACCACGGGGCAGACAGCAAGTAGAACAGCGTGCCGTGGCGGAGAAGTGCGCGATACGACATCGGCACCGGCGACGAAAGGATGCGCTCGCAGGCACCGCAGACATCGGCCAACCCGCGCAAATGCGGATCGAGCAACAATAGGTCCGCATCGTGAATCTGCTCCGTTTTGCGCCACTGTCGCACGATAATGTGCAGTTGCTGCAGGATGTAAACTGGGGCATGTTTCGGTGTCGCGGTTTCGCCTTCGTAGCCAGGCACGTTGGAGAGCGTATCGCTGCCGCGAAGGTGAAACTTCAGCGCGAAGGCATAGCCGACGATGCACCGCTGGAAACGCAGTACCGACTCGTTCGCTTCGAGCGGCAGTGCGGCGACTTTCAGGCACAAACTGCGCGAATCGTTGATGAGTTGCCCCCAGAGTTTGCGGGCTTCCCACCAGCGTTCGTACGCTTCGCGGTTGCGGAAACCGAGCAATACCCCGAGCAGAATGCCGTTCAGCAGCGAGATTTCCCCCAACCACTTCGGCAACTCCAGTTTCTGCGCCACGACGATGGCATTCACCAAAACCGTATACATTCCGATAAGAATCACCGCCGCATCGAGTCGCTTCCAAACCGGCAGCGGCAGCCAGATTTGCATGATCCAGTTCAGGCGGGCTTTCACGAATACAATCCTCAAGCCATCGTCGGCGATCGCATCACACGGCACAGAAATAGATACCATCAGAGATGGTACTTCCCACGGACGTTCGTCCGTGGGCTTGGAAAGTTTACTCAATCTGAGAGCGCGATGCTGTTTTCTTTGAACGATGCGACGGTGGTGCGGCCGGGCGGCGAGGTCGTCCTTCGCGATCTCACGTGGGAGGTGCGGGCGGGCGAAATCACCGCGATTGTTGGGCCGACCGCGTCGGGGAAGACGACGCTCATCGAAACGTTACTCGGGCGGCATCGGCTGAGTGCGGGAAGTATCGAGTTACCCGCGGGGACGATTGGCTTCGTTTCGTTTAAGGAAGATTCGCGGCAATTTCGCTATGCGGGACATTACTACCAACAGCGATTCGAGTTCGCCGATACCGACGAACCGCTACTGCTTGTCGATTATTTACGCGCCAATTCGAACGCGACGGACAGCGATGTGACAGTGGCCGCACGGCTACTTGGCGTCGAAGCGCAACTGCCACTTTCGTTCATGAAGTTATCGAACGGCCAGACGCGCCGCGCCCGCATTGCCCGCGCACTTTTGCAGAAACCCGACTGGCTATTCCTCGATGATCCATTCATGGGACTCGACGTGGCGGGCCGCGAAACGCTGATCGCATCGCTCGGCGAACTCGCCCATACGGGAACGAAACTGCTGCTCGTTTGCCCCGCCGATTCCATCCCGCATTGGACCACGCACGTACTCGCACTCGATGCGGGCCGCGTGCAATATGCCGGCGAACGCCAGTCGTATGTGGTGCAGCAATCGGCAATAACTCAGCGAGCAACGGGTGTGGCGTTAACCACGGAAGCAGTCGTCGAACTGTACGATGTTACGGTGCGGCATGGCGGGAAGGCGATCTTGAGCGGGGTGAATTGGACGGTGCGGCGCGGCGAACGTTGGGCGCTGATTGGCCCGAATGGCGCGGGCAAAACGACGCTGCTCAGCCTGATTTGCGGCGATCACCCGCAGGCGTTCAGCAACGATGTGCGACTGTTCGGCACGCGGCGTGGGCACGGCGAAACGATCTGGGACGTGAAGCGGCGCATCGGCTTCGTGTCGCCGGAGTTTCACTTGTACTTCACCGAAAGTCTGAGCGGGTTCGAGGCCGCCGCCACCGGGTTCCACGACACGCTGTTGTACCGCGAACCGACCGCCACGCAGGCCGACGCCGTACGCGAATTGTTTGCGGCATTTCATGCGGATCACTTGCGGGAAAGGCCATTTCGCCAAATGTCGACGGGGCAACAGCGGGTTGTATTGCTCATTCGCGCACTGGTGAAACGCCCACCGATGCTGATCCTCGACGAGCCATTCCAGGGATTCGACCTCGGCACAACGGAGCGCGTGCGGGCGTGGCTCGATGCGAATTTAACGTCGGAACAAACGCTAATTTTCGTCGCGCACAACCCGAACGATGTGCCCCGAAGCGTCGTGCAAACGCTCCGGTTGGACGAAGGCCGCGTGAAGGTGTAAGCCGGGAACCCAGATTCGGTACTACACTTACCGGGCGAACGTCCTGTAGAATACCCGTGTGACGTTTCCCCGTAACGGAGTGATACGATGGCCAGTCCGAATGTGATTGAATTCAACGAAACAAACTTCGCCCAGGAAGTGGCCGCCGGTCACCTCGTGGTTGCAGACTTCTGGGCACCGTGGTGCGGGCCATGCCGCGCACTCACACCCGTGATCGATCGGATCGCTGATCAGTATGCAGGCAAAGTGAAAGTCGGCAAAATCAACGTCGACGAGAACATGGAACTCGCAACGAAGTACGACGTCGCCACGATCCCAAGAATCATGTTGTTCAAGGGCAGCGACAAGCCCATCTTCATGCACGTCGGCGTGATCTCCGACGTGGAACTGTCGAAAGTCATCGCCGCGAACGCATAATCGAGACGAGCCAGGGAGCGCAAGCTCCCTGATTGTCCCTGCGACGCGCGGTACCATTTTTCTAAATCACATTTTGCACAGAATCTGTCGTCGTACATACAAAACCAATTGCGGCTGTCTACGACTCCGGAAAGATCAGTGCGTTTCGAAACTGGAGACCAAGATGCGTCTGTTCGCACTGCTCGCGATCCTCAGCGTAAGCCCGTTGCTCGCTGCTCCGGTGCCCAAAGAAGTCAAGAAGACCGCGAAGATGGACGGCATTTGGGAGGTGACGGAACGGCACCTGAGCGGAATCCGGGATGACAGTATGTCTCCCATCCGTTGGACGATCGACGGGGAGTCGTTAGGAATCGAGCATCAGGGCAAAGACGGCTTCCGGCGGATAGCGGGATCGACGTATCGTCTTGTGAAGCCAGAGGGCGGCCTGGCGAATACGATTGATTATAAACATACGCCGGACGACAAGGACATCCCACTGTCGATTTTTCGCAGCCTCTTCGAACTCAACGGCGACACGTTAAAAATCTGTTTGCCGAATGCCGTGCAGAATCGGCCAACCGAGTGCAAGCCATCATCAATTACGGTCTTCTACGTGTTCAAGCGGGTGAAAGAAGAGAAGGACAAGTGACCCTTCTTGGCGAGCGGTGCGGCTTCAGCCCACTGATCCTGCCACCGTCATTTGCAGCATGTATGGCTACGGCATCATAACATCTTCGTTTAGCCGCGCCGCGTAGGCTTTGCGTAGCGAAGCGCGGGGCGTGAACTCTCACAACATTCGCAATATCATCCGGCACATCCCGCCCGCGCTACGCTCCGAAGACTACACGGCGCGGCTAAACGGGTCTATTTGAACCATACTAAAATTCTTGACATCACATTCGGAAAACTGGTAATGTTGCACTTCTGGATTGGGTTACGTCACAAGGTAACCGTTCACGGCCCTTGCGCTTTTGGGTTGATTTTATAGCATATCGGCGTGACG